>JBHAFO010000296.1:0-4904 GCA_041856145.1 Alloprevotella sp. | reverse complement strand
TATCAGTGCAAACTATATAATTATCAGTGCAAACTATATAATTATCAGTGCAAACTATATAATTATCAGTGCAAACTATATAATTATCAGTGCAAACTATATAATTATCAGTGCAAATTATATAATTATCAGTGATAACTAAAGTTTTCTTGCGCCTCCAGACAAGTTTTCTTATGCCTCCAGCCGAAAATGTTGGCGCAGGGAGGAGAAAATCCTTACGCCTATCATTGAATTTGTCTGCGCTTACAGAAATTTTAAGGGGCAGTTTGGCACATTTTGTGTAACTTTGCCCGTAGCGACAAAAACGGACAAAAGAAGCACGAGTTACCAGCATTTGTACATCATTTAGCGGAACTTACATCGGTAGCTCTTGCACCTATATTTCTTTCTCCCACTCCATTTTTCCTTGTCGCCTACTCTCAGACAAATACAATATATAATGGACAATACTCAAAAGTTAGTGGACAGCATTGTAGCCGGCATCCAAGAAAAGAAAGGCTTCGACATCGTGACGGTAGACTTGAGCCGTATCATCACAGCCCCTTGCAAACATTTTGTGATTTGCACAGGTTCTTCGCCACAGATGGTACAAGCCATTTCCAACAGCGTTTGGGACTTTGCCTTCCGCAAGGCTGGAGGCGAAAAGCCCTCCAAGATTGTTGGTGAACAGAATGCAGAATGGATTGCGATGGACTATGGCACTGTGATGGTGCATATCTTCCGCCCCGAAGCACGGGAACACTACGACCTCGAAAACCTCTGGGAAGATGCAGACCTCTTTGAAGTTCCAAATCTCGACTAAAACTATTTACTAATTATGGCACCAGAACCGAAAAAGAAACGCCGCTTTAATCTCAGCTCGCTCTATCTCATACTCTTGGCGACCCTCGCTGTCGCTTACTTCTTCAACCCCTTTAACGACAAGGGCGGGACGAAAGAAGTGTCCTACACCACCTTCCAACAGTACGTCGAGAAAGGTTACGGCAATCAAGTGGTGGTGGACAAGGAAGATGCCGTTGTGACCCTGACCCTGAAGAAGCAACACGTTGCCGAAGTGTTCGGCGCAGACGCATCGAAGGTGGGCGACAACGCATATGTCCAAGCCATGACACCCTCTATCGACAAGGCAGAGGAGTTCTTGACGGCAAAATTCAAAGGCGATGTGCGCTACAAAATCTCCAGCAACTGGTTCACAAGCCTCTTGTTCAATCTCCTTCCCATCGTCTTCTTCGTAGGTCTCTACTTCTTCGTGTTCCGTAGCATGGGCGGAGGCGGTAGCAGTGGCATCTTCTCCGTTGGTAAGAGCAAGGCACGCATCTTCGAGAACGGCGAGGGCGTGGGCGTTACCTTTGCCGATGTGGCAGGTCAAGAGGGTGCGAAAGAAGAGGTGCAGGAGATTGTGGACTTCCTCAAGAATCCCGGTCGCTACACCGAGCTTGGTGGTAAAATTCCCAAGGGCGCACTCCTCGTAGGCCCTCCTGGAACGGGTAAGACGCTCTTGGCAAAAGCTGTGGCTGGCGAGGCGCATGTTCCCTTCTTCTCTATGTCGGGTTCCGACTTCGTTGAAATGTTCGTCGGCGTGGGTGCAAGCCGTGTGCGCGACCTCTTCCGTCAAGCCAAGGAGAAAGCCCCTTGTATCATCTTCATTGATGAAATTGACGCCGTGGGTCGTGCCCGTGGCAAGAACGTAGCAATGGGCGGTAACGATGAGCGAGAGAATACGCTCAACCAGTTGCTCACCGAAATGGACGGCTTCGGCACAAACTCAGGCGTGATCATTCTCGCAGCCACAAACCGTGTCGATGTTTTGGACAAGGCGTTGCTCCGTCCTGGACGCTTCGACCGACAAATCCACGTTGATCTCCCCGGACTGAACGAGCGTATTGAGATTTTGAACGTACACCTCCGTCCGCTCAAGTTGGCAAGCGACATTGACACCGAACTCTTGGCACGCCAAACACCGGGCTTCTCGGGTGCAGACATTGCCAACGTATGTAACGAAGCTGCCCTCATCGCAGCCCGCCACCAGCACACCGAAGTGACAAAGCAAGACTTCTTGGATGCCATCGACCGCATTGTGGGTGGTTTGGAAAAGAAGTCGAAGGTGATGACTGCGGGCGAGAAACACACCATCGCCCTTCACGAAGCGGGACACGCCACTGTGTCTTGGCTCTTGGAGCATGCCAATCCGCTCATCAAGGTAACAATTATTCCTCGTGGACAGTCCTTGGGCGCAGCGTGGTATTTGCCAGAGGAACGCAACATCACAACAAAGGAGCAGATGCTGGACGAAATTTGTGCCACCCTCGGTGGTCGTGCTGCCGAAGAACTTTTCACAGGACATATCTCCAGCGGAGCGCTCAGCGACCTTGAGAGCGTCACAAAGCGTGCCTATGGTATGGTGGCTTTTCTCGGCATGAGTGAGAATTTGAGCAACCTCTGCTACTACAATCAAGACGCCAGCTTCTCAAAGCCTTATTCGGAGAAAACGGCAGAACTTATTGATGCCGAAGTGCAGCGGATTATCAACGAACAATACCTTCGCGCCAAAGAAATCCTCAGCCAATATGCCGAGAAGCACAACGCCATCGCCCGCATTTTGGAACTCCGTGAGGTGATTTTCCGCGAAGACGTGGAAAGCGTTCTTGGCCCTCGTCCTTGGAAGAGTCGTGCCGAGGAAATTATGGAACTCGAGGCTGAGCGCAAGGCTAACAATGGGAGCAGTGACACGACCGATAATGGCACAACACCTCCCCCACTGCCCGAAGCTACTTCCGAACCAACGGCAGAGAACACAGAAAACCCTGCCCCACAGCCTCCAACTTTCAATGGTATTGCAGAATAAACCCTAATTGTCACGTCCTTGGTCAGCGCTCCTCGTAGTTCTGACCAAGGACGTATTTTATAAGAACAAGATGAACACCTTCCTACTTCGCTCGCTCACGGGCATTGTCTTTGTTGCCTTGCTCGTTGGGGGAATGATTTACTCTCCCCTCAGTTTCACCATTCTCTTTGCCCTCATCACAGGACTGACCACATGGGAATTTGCCACAAACGTCAATCAACACGATGGTGCAAACGTCAATCGTTTTATCAACACCGTGGCTGCGGTCTATCTCTTCGTGGCATTCGCAGGTTTTAGTGGCGACTTCGTGCCCTCCAAAGCCTTCATTCCCTATCTCCTCTCCATCATTTATCTCCTCATTGCGGAACTCTATGCTCAGCGCCCCAACCCTTTGAAAAACTGGGCTTATGCTTTCGCCTCTCAAATCTATGTGGCATTGCCTTTTGCCCTGCTCAACGTGTTGGCGTTCCGCTATGATGCGATGACAAATGCAACGAGCTATGTCTACATTTTCCCCTTGAGCATCTTCCTCTTCCTATGGACGAGCGACACGGGGGCGTATTGCGTGGGTTCTCTCCTAGGTCGCTATTTCCCTGCCAAGCTCTTTGAGCGCATCTCACCTAAGAAGTCGTGGGTCGGATCTATTGGTGGCGGTTTACTCTGCGTACTCGTAGCCCTCATCCTCGCCCATTTCTATCCCATTCTCACGCCTTTGCAGTGGGTTGGTTTGGGCTTGACGGTTTGCGTCTTCGGCACTTGGGGCGACTTGGTGGAGAGCTTGTTCAAACGCCAACTTGGCATCAAGGACAGTGGCACACTCCTCCCTGGTCATGGAGGCTTCCTCGACCGCTTCGACTCCTCCCTCCTCGCCATTCCCGCTGCCGTGTTGTATTTCTATACGATACAAGGATAACGAGCGAGCAACGTTCGGACACAAAAATCCCCAACAAGGTGCACCACCTCGTTGGGGATTTCTTTATTGAACCAGTCCGTCAATCCATTCGAACAATTCGGGCAAATCGTAGTCGCCACTATGGGGCTTATCCCATGGGAAAGCGAGATCCACATTGTGCTTCGTGTTCTTCAGATAAGTTGCCAAAATCGTAGCAATCGCCAAGCTCGTATCCTTGTCGTTCGTCCCATGGCGAATGCGCCAATGCGGTGCAGTCTTTGTGCCCTCCTTACCAATATGGTATAAGGGGTTGAGCAAACGGATCACCTCCATATCTGCCATAGTTGCCTCTTTGGCAGTGCTGTGCATCATACTGTAAAGCGTGAAGTGCTTGGTGTTCGTCTGACTATCCCCAAAGAGCATATTCTCGCCCGACGAAAGATCCAAAGCGTCGAAAGCTGGTGGCAACTTCTGACGCCCCATGTAATTCACATAACCGTCCCAATTCAAACCAACCACCTCATCACCTTCAATGGTCAAGAATTCGTGGGTGCGCACAGTACTATCCGTAGCCAAAGCCTCCTGTGCCGAAGTAATCACAAAACCTGCCACCCAACCTTTGAACGAGCCTTCGCCATCGGCATCGAGGAGGAGTAATTGTCCCTTGTCGTTGCGCAGTTGCAAACTATTGAGGTAAGCAGGAAAGGCACGACGCAAGTCTTCAGCCACGCTCAATTCCTTCTCGGTCAAATCGCCCTGAACATATTTGCGCTCCACCTTATAATCGAGCATTGAGAGGTCTATCTTCTTATATGTCTTCTGCTTATGGAATTGCCACTCATACGCCATGTCGGCATTTTCCAAGTTCGTGATTGGACAATAGGCAGACACTGCAAAAATATCATCCGTAGCAGGGGCTGCGCCCAAGGCTTTAAGATAAGGCTCGTAGCTTGCCACATTGCCTGTTCCTCCAAGCAAAGCCGACAGCGCACCGCCTGCACTCGTGCCATTCGACACAATCCGCTCCGCATTGCCCGGCATCCGTTCATCGTTGTAGCGCAGATAGCGTACAGCCGCTTTGAGATCTACGATACAAGCAGGAGCTTTGCCCGTGTAAGCATTGGTAATATTGTCAAAAGTAGTTCGTCCTCGTGCCCCAGGCGATGC
>JBHAFO010000295.1:0-3263 GCA_041856145.1 Alloprevotella sp. | reverse complement strand
GTAGTGTGGATGAGAGCGGTTTTGCCTATTTGCATGCGCCACTCTTTCATCCAGCTTTGGCAACAGTCGCTCCTCTACGCCGTTCTCTTGGTGTGCGCACTATCTTCAACCTCCTCGGCCCTTTGGTCAATCCCGCCCGTCCTGCCTTCCAGCTTTTGGGTGTTGCCGACTTGGCGCAGATGCGCCTTTACACAATGGCTTTACAAAAGTTGGGAGTGCAGTTTGCCACGGTCACAAGCATTGACGGCTATGACGAAATTTCTCTCACTGCCGATTTCAAGGTGATGACCAATAATAGTGAGCACATTTATCGTCCCAGCGACTTAGGGCTTTCGCTCTATGCCCAAAGTGAACTCCACGGCGGTGCGACGAAAGAAGAAGCGGCAACCATCTTCAGTGCCGTACTTCAAGGCACAAGCACAGAGGCACAGCGCAATGCCGTCCTTGTCAATGCAGCCCTCGGTTTGCAGGTGGCACGTCCAGACGCCACACTCGATACTTGCCTTACGCAGGCTCGTCACTCATTAGAAAGCGGTGAAGCCTTGAAGGCATTCCAACGCTTTGTTGCCATCAACGAATAAGCCTATGTCTACAATTCTTTCTCGCATTCTCGCCCATAAGGCAGAAGAAGTGGCGTACCAACGTCAGCAAGTTTCGCTTGCAGAGTTGGAACGCCAGCTCCTTGATGCTCCCGCTCCTCGCAGTATGCGCCAAAGCTTGGCAAACTCTGCTTCGGGCATCATTGCTGAGTTCAAGCGCAAATCACCCTCCAAGGGCTGGATCTTCCAAGACGCCACGCCCGAAACGATAGTACCAGCCTACGACAAGGGCGGTGCTTCCGCTTTGAGTATCCTCACTGATGACACCTTCTTCGGAGGGTCGTTGGACTTTTTGCGCCGTGCCCGTAGCCTCACAGAACTACCCCTGCTCCGTAAAGAGTTCATCATCGACGACTATCAACTCGTTGAAGCCCGAGCCACGGGGGCAGATGCCATTCTCCTTATTGCTGGAGCATTGTCTGAAGAGCGCATACACAGTTTGGCACGCACAGCCAAGGATTTAGGACTTGAGATACTCTTGGAAGTACACACGACCGAAGAACTCTCGGCTTACTGCCCCGAGGTCGATATGATTGGTGTGAATAACCGCGACCTTCATAGTTTCCGAACCGATGCGGAGCGGTCTGTCGAACTTTTCGACCTCCTGCCCAAAGAAGCTCTGCCTGTGAGTGAGAGCGGACTGCTCGACCCTGCGGTGTCGCAACGTTTGCGCCAAACGGGCTATCGGGGTTTCCTCATAGGTGAGACCTTTATGCGTGAAGCCAATCCAGGCGAAGCCTTGGCACAGTATATTACACAAATGTCTGCCCTATGATTGTCAAAGTCTGTGGCTTATGCCAAGGCGAGAACATTCGGGAAGTGGAAGCCACAGCCCCCGATTGGTACGGCTTTATCTTCCATTCCAGTTCGCCACGCTATGTAGCCACCATTCCCGACTATCTGCCTAAGGGTGAGCGCATCGGTGTCTTTGTCGATGCCACTTTGGAGGAAATTCTACAACAACGCACAGCTTTTCAACTCACAGGCGTACAGCTGTATAAAGCCTCGCCCGAAGTCTGTGCGACGCTCCGCAACGAGGGATTGAAGGTGGTGCGTGCCATTCCTGCGAGTGGCGACCTCAACGCTGCCACTGCCCCCTTTCTCTCCGCTGTAGACTATTTTCTTTTCGATACGCCCAGCCCCTTGTATGGTGGAACGGGCGTGAGTTACGATTGGCAACAGCTCCATTCCTATACGCACGCTGTGCCATTTCTTCTTTCAGGCGGTTTGTCGCTCAACTCGCTCCCCGAGCTACAACGCTTCGTCCACCCAGCATGGCAAGGCGTAGACCTCAATAGCGGATTTGAAACTGCGCCAGGTCTTAAAGATGCCCGCCTTTTGTCTCAATTCATTCCCCAATTTCGTTTGATATGAACCGCATTTCTCAGATGTTCCAGCAGAAGTCGAAAGACATTCTGTCTGTATATTTTTGTGCTGGCGATCCAAGTCTTTCTCAGACCGTACCCACGCTCGAAGCCCTGCAAGCAAAGGGCGTTGATATGGTAGAGGTGGGTATTCCTTACAGCGACCCTGTGGCTGATGGTCCTGTGATACAAGCCGCAGCCTCCCGTGCTTTGAGTAATGGCACAACCTTGGTGCGTCTTTTCGAGGAGTTGCAACAAGTGCGCAACACAGTCCATATTCCTATTGTGATGATGGGTTATTTCAATCCTATCCTGCGCTATGGTGTGGAACGCTTCTTTGCACAGTGTCAGCAGTGTGGCATAGACGCTTGCATCATTCCCGACCTGCCTTTGGAAGAGTTTGAGCGTTGGTATCGCCCTGTAGCAGAGCGTTACGGCATTGAAATGATTTACCTCATCACGCCTGAAACCTCCGAGAAGCGCATTCGTCAGATAGACCAAGCGAGCCGAGGTTTTATCTATGTCGTTTCGTCGGCAGCCGTAACGGGCGCACAGCAGTCGTTCGACGATAAGCGGGCAGACTACTTCTCTCGTATCGCTGCCTTGCAACTTTCCACGCCCTGCTTGGTAGGTTTCGGAATCTCCAACAAAGCCACGCGCTCTATGGCAGACGCCTATCTTTCGGGTGTGGTTGTAGGTAGTAAATTCGTAGACCTCTTGCACCAAACCCAAGACCCCAAGCAAGCCGTAGACCGCCTGTTCGAAGCTCTCAACAATTAGGCAAAACTTCTGCCCCCAGTATATTCTCTTCCCCCTATTGGTTAAGTCATTACCAATAGGGGGAAGTTTTGCATGGACTATACCTCTCATCATTCTTCCTGACGCCATGATATCAACAAGTGGCGTAGAAAAACTTTCCTTCTTGCGCCAATATTTTTGTCCGTAGGCGTAGGAAAACTTTGCTGGAGGCGCAAAGAAAGTTTAGTTATCAGTGCAAATTATATAATTTCCACTGATAATTATATAGTTTCCACTGATATCTATATAATTATCAGTGATAACTAAAGTTTTTCTCCGCCTCCAGCCGAAAATATCAGCCTGTTAGATAAGAATGTTGGCGCAGGGAGAAAAGTTGATTAGCGCAGGATGGGGGCAATATGGTTGGAGAACCTATTGCTTGCTATAGAATTGGTAGTGTCCCTAAAAAGTGTGTAAGCTCCAAAATTCGTATCTTAGAGGTTGGAACTAAAAATCGACAGAATAATGGAACTTACACGTGAACAAATTTCGGAATTTATCC
>JBHAFO010000294.1:0-4276 GCA_041856145.1 Alloprevotella sp. | reverse complement strand
TGGTTCGAGCTATGGTACATTCTTCATCCGTCTAAAGCATTGGGACGAACGTGGCTTAATAGAGCGTTCCGACTTGCAGGCTGGTTTGATGTACTTGAAGTCGCGCGACATCTTCAAGGATGCGCAGGTACTGTTCTTTAGTCCGCCAATGATTCCTGGCTATGGTATGACCAGCGGTTTCGATGTGAACTTGCAGGACCGCACAGGTGGCTCGCTCGATAAATTCTTCGAGGTTGCCAAGAACTTCCAAACCGAGTTGCTGAAACGTCCAGAGATTCAATCCGCACAAACGAACTTCAACCCCTCCTTCCCTCAGTATATGATCGATGTGGATGCGGCAGCCTGTTTGCGCGCAGGCATTCAGCCTAACACCATCTTGACGACTTTGCAAGCCTACTTAGGTGGTAGTTATGTTTCCAACTTCAACCGCTTTGGCAAGATGTATCGCGTCTATCTCCAAGCAGAGCGTGACCTACGTTCTAATGTAGAGGACTTGAAGCGTATCAAGGTACGTAGCGGTTCAGAGATGGCACCCATCACAGAGTTTATGACCCTCAAGCGTGTTTATGGTCCTGACGTGATTTCACGTTTCAACCTTTACACAGCCATCAGCTTGAATGGTATTCCTGCCACGGGTTACTCCACAGGTGAAGCCATTGCTGCCTTCAAGGAAGTGGCATCGCAACATCTGCCTACAGGATACAGCTACGAGTTTGCCAACCTCTCTCGTGAGGAAGCCAGCTCAACGAACACAACAGCCGTGGTGTTCCTTCTCTGTTTCGTGTTTATCTACTTGTTGCTCAGCGCACAGTACGAGAGTTATCTCCTGCCCTTCTCCGTTTTGCTGTCAGTGCCATTCGGTCTCTTGGGTAGCTTCATCTTCATCCACCTCATCGGTGCAATCGACAGCTTCTTCCCTGTTAGCATCTTGGGCAGTGCTACGAATAATATCTACGTGCAGATTGCCTTGATCATGTTGATGGGTCTGTTGGCAAAGAATGCCATCTTGATTGTAGAGTTTGCCTTGGAACGTCGCCGTATGGGTATGAGTTTGACTTGGGCTGCGGTGCTTGGAGCAGGTGCTCGCCTTCGTCCAATTTTGATGACCTCTATAGCGATGATCGTGGGTCTGTTGCCCTTGTTGCTCGCCTTTGGTGTAGGTGCAAATGGTAACCGCTCTCTCGGTGCAACCTCTATTGGTGGTATGCTTATCGGCATGATCTTGCAGATATTCTTCGTGCCTTCGCTCTTCGTTATCTTCCAGTATTTGCAAGAGAAGATAAGTCCTATGAAATGGGACGACCTCGAAAGCGAAGATGCAAAGCCCGATTATCAGCAATATGCCAATGACAGTGATGTGCTTGAGAACCGCTCTTCAAACAACTGAACAATGAAAAAGAATTTATTATACCTCGTGTCGGGACTGCTTCTGCTCAATAGTTGCCATGTCTATGACAACTATAAGAAGTCGGAGGCTATCCCTGCGAATCTCTATCGGGACACGACAGCCACCTATCAGGCTTTGGCAGCCGACACTGTGAACTTCGGCACAATGCCTTGGCAGGAAATGTTCACAGATCCTCAGCTCCAAACTTTGATACGAACGGCTTTGGAACGGAACAGCAACATCTTAATTGCCGACCAGAACATCCGTGCTGCCGAGGCTAACCTCAAGGCTTCACGCTTGGCTTTTCTGCCCAGCGCATCCTTCTCTCCACAAGGAACAATCAGCAGCTTCGACTGGCAGAAGGCGGTGAAGACGTATTCTCTTCCCATCACAGCTTCGTGGCAGTTGGATGCGAACGGCTCGCTCCGCAATGCAAAGAAGCAAGCCATCGCACAAGTGTTGCAGACCAAGGCGTCTAAGCAAGCCGCTCGTACCAGCATCATTGCCGCAGTAGCCAATTATTACTACTCGTTGCAGATGCTTGACGAACAGCTCCGCGTCACTCAGGAAACGGCTGAGATATGGAAGAAGAATTATGAAACGATGCAGTATATGCAGGAAGCTGGCACAACGACCAATGCTGCGGTGGCATCAGCCAAAGCCAGCTACTACCAAGTGCTTGCCACTATACCTGCGTTGCAACAGTCCATCGCTTCAACAGAGAATGCACTCTGCTTGTTGCTCCGTGAAACACCTCACAACATCGCTCGTGGCAAGGCTTTTACAGCCAACTTCCCCGAGAAATTGTCGGCAGGTGTACCTCTGCAACTCCTCTCACGTCGCCCCGACGTGAAGAGTGCTGAGCTTACAATGGCAAATGCCTTTTATGGCGTAACGGGAGCTTATTCAAAGTTCTACCCCAGTATCACACTGACGGGAACTTTGGGTTTCACCAACAGCAGTGGAGCGGGGATTGTCAATCCAGGAAAGATGATTGCTTCGGCAGTAGGCTCTCTCGTGCAACCACTCTTCCAGCGCGGACAGCTCAAAGCCAACTTGGAAGTTGCCAAGGCGAATATGGAAATTGCACAGTTGCAATTCGAAGATGCCCTTCTGACGGCTGGTAGCGAAGTGAGCAACTACCTTATGGCTTACAACACAGCCCTCCGCCAAGAGGAGAAGCGTCAGTTGCAAGTGAAGGAGCTTGAAAGTGCTGCCGAGAAGACGATGTTGCTCTTCACGAACACCAACTCGACAACCTATCTCGAAACTCTCACAGCAGAGTCAAGCCTTTTGAGTGCCCGTCTGTCCTTGGTAAACGATCAGTATGAGCGTATCCAAGCAGCCATCAACCTTTACACTGCCCTCGGAGGCGGTAGCGAGGCTGACACGGAGAAGGACACAAAGCTCTACGATGCCATTATTAAAAAATAGAAAGAGCGGTGCGCCGTCCTCGGAGGGCGCACCGTTTCTCAAATAGCATAACCTCTAATCTTTAGAACAATGATTAGTCCTTTAGCTTACGTTGAGCCAGGTGCTCAAATCGGCAACAACGTTGAAATCCACCCCTTCGCCTACATTCAAAAGGATGTGGTCATCGGCGACAACTGCATTATCTATCCTTACGCCAGCGTATTGAATGGCACGAGAATGGGGTCGGACAACACCGTCTTCTCCCATGCCGTGATCGGTGCAGAGCCACAGAGTTTCCAATTCAAGCCTGGCACTCCCGTGCGAGTAACCATCGGCAACAAGAACCGCATTCGTGAAAATGTGGTCATCGCAGGCGGTTTCGTCCACGAGGGCGGTACTACGATTGGCAACAAGAATTATTTGATGGATCGTGTGCATGTCTGCCACGATGTCAAGCTCCACGACTATGCAGTCATTGGTATCGGTAGCATTCTCTCTGCCAACAGTGCCGTCTACACCCATGCCATCGTCAGCAACAATGCAATCGTGCTGGAGGGCGCACGCATAGGTCGTTTCTCCCTCTTGCAGAGCGGAACACGTGTGCACAAGGACGTGCCTCCCTATGTGATTATTGGCGGAAATCCTCCTACCTACAATGGCATCAACACCCATATGTTGGAGGTTGAAGGCAAGGAGGAGCGCATTCTTCGCCATATTGGCAATGCCTATCGACTCATCTATAAAGGAAACTTCAGCTTGGAGGATGCGGTTTTACAAATCAAGGACCAAATTCCATCGGGGCAGGAGATAGATAAAATTATAGACTTCATAGAAAATTCAAAGCTCGGCATCGTGCGTCGCATGAAAGACCCCGACTAAGAGCAAGCCTTACAAAAGATGCAGGTCAGTGGTACAAATTCTACCACTGACCTGCGTCTTTTTATTCCTTATATAATAACGTCACTCTTCCCACACCAGCCAAGCCGACACCAACCAATGATTGAAGAGGTTGTCCACTATGGGCTGTGCCTTGGGAATATCTATTACAAAGCTGTGCTGCCCTGCACGGAGATCGCCCAGGCGGATTTCTTCGGGTTGGACATCGCTACCGGGACACCAGTTGGAGCGAGAAAGATCGGACGAAGCTATGGGCTCTTCAATTTCCTTCTCCCCTCGCCTGCCCTCGTTGGTGATGTAACGCACCTTACGCTTCTTCAACCAAACGCCTGTAGAAGGATTGAACCGACGGAAGGAGGCGCAGTCGGTGCGCCAAGGCGTGAAACGTTTCACCTCCTTGCCATCAACGGAGAGAATATGCTCGCAAGGCGTGAACTCATCTCCGCCCGAATGTCCGCCATGACCTGTTGTGATAAAAAACAAACGGGCATTCTTTGCCGTCTTGGGCAGTTCAAAGGGAACAGACAAGGGTTTCCGACTGAAGAGGTCGCAGTGACTATGCCCCAAGTAGAGGTAAGT
>JBHAFO010000293.1:0-3858 GCA_041856145.1 Alloprevotella sp. | reverse complement strand
CATCACGCCATGCTTGCCCTCCATCGTGAAAATCTCTTCGTTTGTGGAGTGTGCCACCTTGTCGAGCAACGCCGATACCTGCGAGCCGAGGAAAGAGGAGATGATGGCAGGCGGAGCTTCGTTGGCTCCAAGGCGGTGCGAGTTGGTCGCACTCATAATGGAGGCTTTCAAAAGTCCATTGTGACGATAAACACCCATCAGCGTAGCCACGGTAAAGGTGATGAAACGGAGAGTTTCCTCGGCTGTGCGTCCGGGAGCGTGGAGGAGCAGACCTGTGTCTGTGGTGAGCGACCAGTTGCAGTGCTTACCGCTACCATTCACGCCTGCAAAAGGCTTCTCGTGCAAAAGACAGCGGAAGCCGTGACGACGGGCAATGTTCTTCATTAGCGACATCAGCAACATGTTGTGATCCACAGCCAAGTTACATTCCTCGAAGATGGGCGCAAGTTCAAACTGATTGGGGGCAACCTCGTTGTGACGCGTCTTGCAAGGAATGCCAAGTTCCAACGCCTGAATTTCGAGGTCGCGCATAAAGTTGGCAACACGCTCGGGAATTGCTCCGAAATAGTGGTCGTCCATCTGCTGGTTCTTCGCCGCGTCGTGTCCCATGAGGGTGCGCCCTGTGAGAGCAAGGTCGGGACGTGCGTTGTAGAGGTCTGCATCTACGAGGAAATACTCCTGTTCCCAACCCAAATTGGTCTGCACCTTTGCCACCTTCTCATCAAAGTAACGTGCCACGCGTGTGGCAGCTTTATCGATGGCTAAGAGCGATTTCTTCAAAGGAGCTTTATAGTCGAGAGCCTCGCCCGTGTAGGAAATAAACACGGTTGGAATCATCAGAGTGTCGCCGATCAGAAACACGGGCGATGAGGGATCCCAAGCCGAATAGCCACGCGCTTCAAAAGTGGAGCGGATACCGCCGTTGGGGAATGACGAAGCGTCAGGCTCCTGCTGGACGAGCGATTTGCCATCGAAGTTCTCGATCATTCCGCCCTTGCGGTCGTGTTCCACGAAAGCGTCGTGTTTCTCTGCCGTGCCTTCTGTCAGGGGCTGAAACCAGTGGGTGCAGTGCGTAGCTCCGTGGTCAATCGCCCATTGCTTCATTGCGGCGGCAATGGCATCGGCAACCTCCATCGTCAAAGGCGTGCCCTCCTCAATAGCTTGCAAGTACTTGTTATAAGTGCCAAGGGAAAGATACTTGTACATCTTCTCCTTGGTGAAGACATACTTGCCGAAATAGTCTGAAGGGCGTTCCTTGGGCGTTGTGATAGCCAAGGGTGTCTTCTTAGAGGCTGCCTCTACGGCTTTGAAACGTAAACTCGTCATAATTGTTGCTGTTTATGAGTGTTGGGAATAATGTGCTATTATATATATGGAGTGGGGAGGGGATAGCGTTACCGCTGTAGAGTGCTTCGGAGGAAAGCATTCTACAGCGGTAAGTGTTATCATTGTCGCATCCAAGCCTTGAGGCGGCGCATGGCTTCTTCGCAGTCTTCCCTGCGGCCAAAGGCGGTGAGACGAATATAGCCTTCGCCAGCAGGACCAAAGCCTGCACCAGGCGTTGAGACGATGTGCGCTTCGTGCAGCAAGAGTTCAAAAAACTCCCAGCTCGACACGCCTTCGGGCGTCTTGAACCAAATGTAGGGCGCATTCTCACCACCGAAAACCTGCAAGCCAGCCTCTGTGAGTGCCTCACGCATTAAGCGGGCATTGGTCATATAGTAGTCGATGGTTTCACGCACCTCTCGCTTGCCCGACTCGCTATAAATGGCTTCGGCAGCGCGTTGCACGATGTAGGGCGTGCCGTTGAACTTCGTGCATTGACGGCGATTCCACAAAGGGTTCAGCGCAATACGTTCGCCCGTTGCGCTCTTGGCTGTAACCGCCTTGGGCACAACCGTGTAACCGCAACGCAACCCAGTGAAGCCCGCAGTCTTGGAAAAACTATGAAACTCCACAGCGCATTGCTTAGCACCCTCAATTTCGTAAATAGAGTGGGGCGTGTTCTCATCTTGGATATACGCCTCGTAGGCAGCATCGTAGAGAATGATGGCGTCATTTGCTAAGGCGTAATCCACCCAGCGTTTGAGTTCTGCGCGGGAGAGCGTTGTGCCTGTGGGATTGTTGGGATAGCAAAGGTAGATGAGGTCCACGGGCGTTGTGGGGAGAGCAGGCGTAAAATCGTTCTCAGCGTTGCAGGGCGAGTAAGTGATATTGTTCCACGCTCCAGCCTCGAAATCGCCAGCACGTCCGCCCATCACATTTGTGTCCACATAGACAGGATAGATGGGGTCGGTCACACAAATGGCGTTGTCTGCACCAAGAATGTCCACGAAGTTACCCGTGTCGCTCTTTGCTCCGTCGTTGATAAAAACTTCGTCTATGTCGAGGTCGATGCCCCGTGCTTTGAAATCGTTGTTGATAATGGCTTGTCGCAAGAACTCATAGCCTTGTTCAGGACCATAGCCTCGGAAACTTTCAGCCACGGCTTGCTCGTCCACCGCCTTGTGCAAGGCTTCGATCACGGCAGGGGCTAAGGGACGAGTGACATCGCCGATGCCCAAGCGGATAAGCTCTGCATTGGGGTTAGCTTCCTTGAAAGCCGAAACTTTTTGCGCAATTGTACTGAAGAGATAGCTCTTCTGTAATTTGAGAAAGTTGGAATTGATAGTTGCCATTTATAGAAACCGTGTCAAGTCCCCCTCCTGTTCCCTCCCTCAGGGGGGAAGCCTCAGTAAGGGGAGAGGCTATTTAGAATGATGTACTATTATTATATTGTATCGTTGGCTCAGAAGATTTCTCCCTAAGGGGTGGAAGAGAAAGGGGTTATTGGGATTTTTCCTTCAAACACTGTTGTCGCTCCTCCTGTCATATAAACATGGTTGTCGCCCTCTCGCCATTCGATACTGAGCGTTCCGCCGTCCATATCGACCGTTGCCGTTCGTCCGCTACGGCCTGTTAATGCCGCTGCTACAGCTGTGGCGCAAGCACCTGTGCCACATGCCAAAGTGATGCCTGAACCACGCTCCCACACTCTTGTGCGCAGATGTCTGTCAGCCGTCACTTGCACAAATTCGATGTTGCAACGTTCGGGGAAAACCTCGTGGTGTTCTAACGTCTTGCCCTCTGCTGTGAGGTCGATCTGCTCAAGATCGTCCACGAAGATGACGAAGTGCGGATTGCCCATAGACACAAAAGTGCCGCGATACGTCCGTCCCTCCTTGGTCGTCACCTCTTGGTCTACGCCTGTGCTCAAGGTACATTGCGAGGCAACTTGCAGTTGTGGCTCGTCCATATCGACAGTCACACTGTCCACCTTGCCATCTTTTCCCAAGTGCAGGTGTAAAATCTTGATGCCCGAGAGCGTTTCGAGGGTAACGGCAGTTTTTGTCGTCAGTCCGTTATCATAGACATACTTCCCGATACAACGCGACGCATTGCCACACATTCGGGCTTCCGAGCCGTCGTTGTTAAAGATGCGCATCTTAAAATCTGCCACCTCCGAAGCGTCGATCAACACCAAGCCGTCGCCTCCAATCCCTTTGTTACGATTGCTCCAAAGGATGCTCAAGTGTTCAGGTTCTGCAATGGGGAAGCGTTGCGCATCAACATAGATATAATCATTGCCGATGCCGTGCATTTTTGTGAACGAGATTTCGTGCGTCATATTTGCGGTATTATTGTATCATCAAGTGAGCAAAACGAATGAATAACTTGCTTTCTGCTGATGATGTTGCAAAGTTAGAGAAAAAATGTAAGTAGGCAAAGAATTATAAAAGGGAGTATTTCATATTTTTTCTTGGTGAGAAATCTGGTAGTGTCCCGAAAAGTGTGTAAGTTTCAAAGTTCGTATTCTTT
>JBHAFO010000292.1:0-2655 GCA_041856145.1 Alloprevotella sp. | reverse complement strand
GCTTATAATGCCGTCGGCAAGGCTGTTCCACAAAGTAATAGCTCAAGCACGAAAGTCCCAAGCAGAGGGTAACGTAGCCCACGAGCCACGAAGGAGTAAGCGAAAGCGTACCATAAAAATAGCGGTAGATTGCCAGCAACAACCAGTGCCAAAGATAGAGCGAATAGGACAGTTTGCCGATCCACACCAAGGGTTGCCAAGAGAGCCAACGATTGCTATTCTCTGCCACAGCCCCGCGCCAAATCACCACACCCACCAATAGGGCAATGCCCAGCGTCCACAAGCCGGGAAAGAAAGGCGGACGCATGTTCAAAGGCACAGCAAGGACTGCGCCTATACCAAGCACGGCAAGAGGTGTGAGCCAGCGAGAAAGACGGACGTTGTGCCAATGCCCGTCCTTGAGCTTCATTGCCAGCACACTCCCAACGAGCATTTCGGGAAAGCGGAGATGCGGGAAATAGTAACAATCCCAGTTCAGTCCCAATTTGGCAGGCGCAACAAAAGCCAGTGCTGTGCCCAAGGCGATCAGCCCGTAAAGTATGGCATAACGCCTTTGGTGCAACCATTTTGTGCGCAGGAGGAGGAAAAGGAGGAGCGGGAAGATGAGATAGAATTGTTCCTCCACGGACAAAGACCAAAGATGAAGAAAGGGTTTTTCTTCAAAATGTGCATCGAAGTAGCCGTAGCCACGCATAAAGAAAAGATTTGCCATAAAGGCGCAGGAGGCGATGGCTGATGTCCAAACATTCTCCCAATCTTCGGGCAGAAAGGTGAGGTACGCCACGCCCAAGCCCGTGAGCAGAACGAGGAAGAAGAGGGGCAGAATGCGCTTGATGCGGCGGAGATAAAACTGTGTGAAGCGGAACTTTCCCGCAGTCATCTCGCCATAAATGATAGCAGTGATGAGGAAACCAGAGATGACGAAGAAGATGTCTACCCCGAGGAAGCCCTGTGGCAACGCCGTGTTGCCCAGCACATGGAAGAGTATCACTGCCACAACTGCCACGGCACGGAGTCCGTCAATATCTCGGCGGTAGGGCAATGTATTGAGGGAGGAAGTCATTGAAAAATGGGGTTTGCTAAATTTACACTGCAAAGTTAGTGAAATTGGCGCAAGGCGACTATTCACGGCTCAATGGCAAGGAAACTTTCCTCCCTGCGCCAACATTTTCGATTAGAGGCGTAGGAAAAGTTTGTTTCACACTGCGATATTAAAAATGTTGGTGCAGGAAACCGAAACTTTCAGCCTTGTGCCGACTTTGAGACGGCTGAAAAAAGCGACAACTTTGTGGCTTGACTACTGGCCCTACCACTTGGCGGTATCTGAATAACACAGTTGGAGGAACGCAGACGCTCTGCGTTCCTCCAACTGTTAGTGATATTTCATCATTATGCCTGCTTGGTAAAAGTAGAGGCATGTTGCGCACAGCTCCACCGATTCTCCAAGAAACGATGAGAGTTTACAACAATTATCTCCTTACCAAATGGACGGTTTGCTGTGGGAAAGGGAAGTTGATGTTGCGCTCATTGAAGATGTGGTAAATCGCCTCGTTCACATCGTCCTTGGTAGAAATCACGTCGGAAGACGCCACCCAAGCCCGCACGATGATGTCCACACTGCTGTCGCCCAAGGCTGTGACAGCGATGTAGGGCGCGGGATCGGTGAGGATGCGTGTTTCGGCTTTGAGCACATCGTTGATAGCTTGTCGGGCTTGCTCTGGGTCTGCGCCGTAGTCGATGCCGATGAGCCATTCGATGCGACGAGTGCCTGTGCGGGTGTAGTTCGTGATGACGCTCGAACTCATCGTGCCGTTCGGGATAAAGATCATTTTGTTATCAACCGTGGTAATAATCGTGTGGAAGATCTGTATCTCTTGCACCGTGCCCTGCACATTTTGCACCTCAATGTAGTCGCCTGCTTTGTAAGGGCGCAATACGAGGATGACAATACCGCCTGCAAAGTTTTGGAGATTGCCCGAAAGTGCCATACCAATTGCCACACCTGCCGACGCCAAGAGGGCAGCAAAGGAAGTGGTGTTCACGCCCAAGGCACTGACCACGCTGACAATGAGCAGAAGGAGCATCAGAATGTTGGACAAGCTGACGACGAAGGATTGCACAGTGGCATCGATCTTCGTTCGTGACAGCATTTGTGTCAAAAATCGCTTGGCTAAGCGAATGGCAAAGCGACCTGCAATGAGAATAAGCAGGGCAATCACGATGTTTTTACCAGCCTCTGCACCGAGGTCGATGGCTTTTTGAATCAGTTGCTCCAAGTTTTGAGGAGAAAAGATAGCTGTGTTGGGTTCCATATAAATATGATGTTTAGTTGTGGAGGGTTAGAAATGGCTGGTTGAATGGGTGAGCAAATGCTCTCCTATGCTTTGGCTGGAACGTAAACTTCCATTTGTCGTTATGCGCAGAGCAGAGGAGGGGCAATCCAAAGCCGTGAGCCGTGCCATTTCCTTGGCTGCCGTATTTGTTGCATCGTGACGAGGACCACTGCCTTGCCGTTGTCGGAAACTGTGGATGTGTCCGCCGACGAAACGCCCATTGGGGGCTACTTTTACTTCGAGCAGAGGGGCTAATCCTCCCGTTGCATTGAGATTCATGCCAAAGGGCGTACAGAAATTGCCTAAGCTATAGGCGATAAGG
>JBHAFO010000291.1:0-6283 GCA_041856145.1 Alloprevotella sp. | reverse complement strand
GAGGAATGGCGCATAGGTTGCTCCATTTCTCACAGTGTGGCATTAAAAAATATAGCAAATGAAACGGCATTTCTTATCACTCGCATTCTTGTTTGCCACCTCCCTCTTGGGCGTGCAGGCGCAGAATGCACAAACTATCTTAGATAAAACATCGGCTACGCTCAAAGGTAGCGGTGGCATCAAGGCTAACTTTGAAACGACCTCCTATAAGGGCGATAAGCCAACGGGTACTGTGGAAGGCGAGCTAATGATGCAAAACAATCGTTTCAAGCTACGATCAAATGCTGTCAGCTCTTGGTATGACGGCAAGACGCAATGGACAATCATGGGCGGAAGCAACGAGGTGAACGTGAGTACGCCTTCCGAAGCCGAACGACAGGCGATGAATCCTTATGCCTTCGTAGATATTTATAAGAAAGGATATACCAGCACAGCTCGTAGTATTACTTATAATAACACAGCATGCTATGAAGTGATGCTCAAGGCGAAGGACACGAATGTCGATTTGCAGGAGCTGCGTTTAGTGATCAATACTGCAAACAATCTTCCCCTCTCCATTCGGATGAAGCGGAAGCAGGGCGATTGGGTGCGCATCCGTGTCTCGAACATCCGCCTGAACCAGAAATTTGATAACAAAACCTTTGTGTTCAATAAAGCTGAGTATCCCAATACAGAAATAATAGACCTCCGTTAAACTTTTAGACATTAGAAACTATGCTACGTATAGCCATTCAATCCAAAGGTCGCCTACACGACGATACAGTTGCCCTCTTAGGAGAAGCAGATATTAAGATCAGTGAGTCGAAGCGTACCCTGCTCGCAAAAGCCAAGGGCTACCCATTAGAAAGCCTCTTCCTCAGAGATGACGATATCCCGCAGACTGTTTTTGATGGGATAGCCGATTTGGGCGTGGTGGGCTTAAACGAATTGGAAGAGAAGGGTTACGATGTAGACATTGTCCGCCCCTTGGGCTTTGGTGGATGCCGCTTGTCTCTGGCTATTCCTAAGGCTGAGAATTACACTGATGTATCGTGGTTTGAGGGCAAGAAGATAGCAACTTCTTATCCTAAGATCTTGGAAAAATTCTTGGCAGAGAAAGGTGTCAAAGCCAGCATTCACCTGATTACAGGCTCGGTGGAAATTTCGACAAGTATAGGGATTGCTGATGCTATCTTTGATATTGTAAGTTCTGGGTCTACGCTTGTGAGCAATAACCTCAAGGAAGTGGAAGTGGTGTTGCACAGCGAGGCTGTTCTTATTGGTAACAAAACGCTTTCGGAAGAGAAGAAAGCGTTGATCGATGGCTTGCTCTTCCGTTTGGAAGCCGTGAAAAAATCGGAGGGAAAGAAGTATGTCCTTCTCAATGCTCCGAACGAAAGCATTGAAGCCATCACGAAAATTCTTCCTGGTATGAAAAGTCCAACTGTAATGCCCCTCGCTGAAAAAGGATGGAGCAGTGTGCACACAGTGCTTGATGGCGATCGTTTTTGGGAAATTGTAACAGAACTGAGAGGCGTTGGGGCACAAGGCATCTTGGTGATTCCCATCGAGAAGATGATACTCTAAATAGTTGCTCCTATGGAAATTCTGCGTAATCCCAGGCGAGAAGATTGGACAAAGCTAACCCAGCGTCCAGTTTTCGACCTGACCCAATTATTCTCCATCGTTCAGCCAATATTGGAAGAGGTGCAGCAGCGTGGCGATGCTGCTCTTTTCGAATTGGAAGAAAAGTTTGATAAGGCACAGCTCACCTCTTTGGCTGTGTCGCAAGCGGAGAAAGACGAAGCTAACGCCCTTGTTGAGCCATCGCTCAAAGAGGCTTTGCAAGTGGCGCACCGCAACATCACCCGCTTTCATGAGGCACAGCGTCCACAAAGTATTGTCGTAGAGACTTGTTCAGGCATTCGTTGCGAACAGCATACGGTGGCGATTGAAAAGGTCGGGCTTTATGTGCCAGGCGGTACTGCCCCCTTGCTATCGACGGTGCTCATGCTCGGTATTCCTGCACAGATTGCGGGTTGCAATACAGTGGTGCTCTGCACGCCTCCAAACGCAGAGGGAAAGATTAACCCAGCCATTTTGTACGCCGCCTCGCTTTGTGGAATAGACAATATATATAAGGTGGGGGGAGCGCAAGCCATTGCAGCGATGGCTTATGGCACAGAAAGCGTGCCTGCGGTGCATAAAATCTTCGGTCCAGGCAATCAATATGTGATGGCGGCGAAGCAGTTGGTCGCCCTTTCGCACGTGGCAATAGATATGCCAGCGGGTCCCAGCGAAGTGGAAGTCTTTTGCGACGATACTTGTGTACCTGCATTTGTGGCAGCCGACCTCCTCAGCCAAGCAGAGCACGGTGTAGACTCGCAGGTGATCCTTGTTTGCACAGACGAGCCTACTTTGAAACAGGTATTGGAAGAAGTGGAGGTGCAACTCGCACGCCTGCCACGCAAAGAAATTGCTGAGAAAGCCCTGCAAAACAGCAAGGCGATTCTCTTTGATGCGGTAGAAGCAGGAGTGGAATTTACAAATTGTTATGGCCCCGAGCACCTCATTTTGGCGGTGAAGGGTTATCGAGAATTAGCCCCCCGCATGCCACATGCAGGCTCAATCTTCTTGGGCAACTACAGTAGCGAGAGCGCAGGCGACTACGCCTCTGGCACGAACCACACCTTGCCTACAAAAGGCTGGGTGCGTAACTACAGCAGTTTGAGTTTGGGCAGTTTCATGCGTTCCTATACGGTGCAAGAGCTGACAGAAGAAGGAGTTCTTGCCATTGGCACTGCCGTTGAAGCCATGGCAGAGGCTGAACAACTTTTCGCCCATAAGCAAGCGATGACCCTGCGCCTGCAATCTCTTTCAAAATAAGTGCTATAAAAAGATCAACCCCATGCGCCCACTTCAAGAATTAGTACGCCCCAACATTTGGGAGCTTTCTCCATACAGCTCTGCCCGTGATGAATATCAAGGGATCGCGGCAACCGTTTTTTTGGACGCCAACGAGAGTCCTTACAACTCGCCCCTCAATCGCTACCCCGACCCTTTGCAACCCGAAGTGAAAGCGCAAATTGCAAAGCTGAAAGAAGTGCCAGAAACTTCTATCTTCTTGGGTAATGGCAGTGACGAGGCGATTGATTTGGTCTTTCGGGTGTTCTGCGAGCCGAGGAAAGACAACGTTGTCGCCATCGAGCCTACCTATGGTATGTATGCCGTTTGTGCAGACATCAACGATGTCGCCTATCGCCGTGTTCTCTTAGACAAAGATTTTCAAATGAATGCGGATGATTTGCTGGCAGCGGCGGACGAAAACACGAAGGTCGTGTTCCTGTGTAGCCCGAACAATCCTACGGGCAACGCTTTGCAACGTGAGCAAATTGTGAAGCTATTGACCGATTTTTCAGGAATAGTTGTTTTGGACGAGGCGTATGCCGACTTTTCCAGCGAGCCTTCTTTCCGTTCAGAGCTGAAGGCTTATCCGAATCTCATCATCCTTAATACATTCTCCAAGGCATGGGCTTCGGCAGGAATTCGATTGGGAATGGCTTTTGCTTCTCCCGAGATTATTGGACTTTTCAATAAGGTGAAGTATCCCTATAATGTGAACATTCTCACACAGAATGCGGCTCTGGAACTCCTGAACAAGCGGCATGAGCTAAATGATTGGCGCAATCGCGTTTTACACGAGCGCACAATTTTGATGGCGAACTTCAAAATTTTGCCTTCTTGCAAGTATGTCTATCCCACCGAGGCTAACTTTTTCTTGGCAAAGATGGATAATGCCACGAAGATATACGACTATCTGATACAGCAAGGCATTGTGGTGCGCAATCGTAGCAAGATCAGTCTTTGCGATGATTGCCTGCGCATCACAGTGGGTACGCCCCAAGAAAACACAAGTCTTCTCCGCGCTTTGCGCCAATACGGATTATAAGTTATGAAGAAGGTTCTCTTTATCGATCGCGACGGCACAATCATTCACGAACCAGCTGATGAGCAAATTGATGCCTTTGAAAAGTTGTCGTTCTTGCCCAATGTTTTCCACGCTTTGCGCCAGATTGTAGACAAAACAGACTACGAGTTGGTGCTTGTGAGCAACCAAGATGGTTTGGGGACGGCCTCGTTTCCAGAGGATACCTTTTGGCCAGTGCACAACCTCATTATGAATACGCTCGAGAGCGAGGGCATTCATTTTGTAAAGCAACACATCGATCGCCATTTTCCTCATGACAATGCGCCAACCCGTAAGCCTGGAACGGGTATGCTGACCGAGTATTTTTCTCCCGACTACGATTTAGCGAATAGCTATGTCATTGGAGACAGAGAAACCGATGTGCAGTTGGCAGAAAACCTTGGCTGTCGTGCTTTGCGCTTGGGAAGCGACATGAATTGGCAACGTATTGCAGAGATACTAATAGCTGGAGAACGTACAGCCACCGTAGAGCGTGCGACGAAGGAGACTGATATTGTGGTTTCTGTGTTCTTGGACGCGCCAGGAAGATGCAACATCGCCACAGGGCTGGGCTTCTTCGATCATATGCTCGCGCAGATTGCCCATCACGGAGGCATAGGATTGGACATCTCTGTCAAGGGAGATTTGCACGTAGATGAGCATCACACCATAGAAGATACCGCACTTGCACTCGGCGAATGTCTACGAAAAGCTATTGGCAATAAGCTCGGGCTCAATCGCTACGGCTTCTGTTTGCCCATGGACGATAGTCTTTGTCAAGCGGCACTCGACTTTGGAGGACGCCCCTGGCTTGTCTGGGATGCCAACTTCCAACGTGAGCGCATAGGAGATGTGCCTACAGAAATGTTTTTCCACTTTTTCAAAAGTCTTTCAGATGCAGCCCTTATAAATTTGAACCTCAAGGCGGAGGGTACGAATGAGCATCACAAGATTGAAGGACTTTTCAAAGCCTTTGCCCGTGCCTTGCGCATGGCTCTGCGCCGGGATGTGGAACACTTAGTCGTACCATCTTCAAAAGGAATGCTTTGATGTAGAATCACTTTCACTTTCTAATCATGAGAACGCTGTGCTACCTGTTTCTTCTTTGTGGCATCATGGCATGCAACAAGATAGAATTCCCTGACACGCCCATAGAGCCTAACACCTCGGATATCGTGGTAAAGGACACGCTCACTGTGGCAATGCTTGCCACAAAGGCGGAGGGAACAATGGTGGGCGTAAAAGGTTATCTTGTGGGCTATTGCACAGGAACGACTTTGAGCAGTATGACAGAAGAATTGCCCGTCGAGGCAAACACGAACTTTCTCCTCGCCGATGCCCCAACGCTGGAAGAGGCTGAAGTCTTGGCGTCCGTTGGACTGAACAAGAGCAACGCATTTCATGCTTCATGGAACTTGTTGCAAGCTCCTGAACGTTTGGGAAAATATGTCTTAGTCTATGGCAAGCTGCAAACCTATTTCGGGGTCAAAGGAATACGTGATCCCAAGAAAATAGAACTCTTGCCTACACCCAAGCCAGCGGAACAAACGCCCACAGACACCCCTTCTGTTCCCAAAGATACCACCTCAACGCCTGCCGTTGAAGTACTCACGCCTCAAGACTTCTTGGCATTAGACATCAATATCTATGCCACTGTGAAAGGCTACATAGTTGGAACAATCGAGGGAACAAGCTGGAAAACAGCTCTCCTCGGCATTCCGACGACTTCCACAACCAACTTGCTGTTGGCAGGTACGCCCACAGAAACCGATTTGACCAAGATGGTGCCTATCGCCTTGAACAGTAAGAGCGAGGAGCGTACCGTCTTAAATCTCAAGGAACGCCCCGGACTTTTAGGGAAAGGGCTAACTGTCAGTGGCATCGTGGCAACTTATTTTGGGGTTAATGGCATCAAGCGAATTGTGAACTATCGCTTAGACTCTATCGCCACGCCTCCGCCAGTAAAACCTGACCCTATCCACCCACATATTGGCGATTCTACGAAAAATCCCCAGCCTCCTCATCGTCCAACTATCTCTGACTCCACCGCAATCATGGATGGTCGTGCGCCTTTATTAAAGCGCCTCGTTTTCCGCCACACCCCAAAGCGAAAACGATAGGGGAGGAAAGCTCCCCAAATCCTTAAACTCGTCATCCGTCTTTTAAGCTTTGTTACATTTGGGTTTGGATTAGGCAGTTGGAATGCTTATCTTTGTATTACAGAAAAGGGAGAAAGGCTATTTGCGAGCCTTTCTCCCTTTTTTTACGCTTGTCGCCCCTTTTCATGAGGCACAACTTGACAAAACTTCCTACGCCTGCTGGAAAAACTTCAAGCCT
>JBHAFO010000290.1:0-7741 GCA_041856145.1 Alloprevotella sp. | reverse complement strand
GCATCGTCGCTGACGGTGTGAGGACGCTTGATCTGAGCGTCTGCGAAAAAGTTAGCTATTCTGGGCATAAATTTCTTGTGCAAGCGCACTGAAAATCCTCACTGCGAACGTTTCGACCGAGGGTCTCTACTCGTCCTAAATTTTCTGCCTTTCAATTTATGCTTCTCACACAAAGTTTAACGCTTGGAAGCCTCGAAGAAAATCCTTCGAGGCTGGCTGTAATTTCTTCAAGGCTTGGAAAATTTGCGGGAGGCGCAGGACGGATTTTCAAGTTGCGCCACTTGGAAGCGCAAATTAAGGGCAAAAAGTAAAGGATAGCGACTTTGCTGTGCCGCTATCCCTTTTCCGTACTGCAAAGATAATACTTGACGAAGCAGAATGCAAATGCAAGTGTTGCGAAATCCTAAAGACGGATGACGACTTTAAGGATTTGTCCCTCGTGAGTTGTCGTAGTTGTTCCGAAGCCCGCAGGACAGGTAGGAACGCTCGGCTGGAGTGTCTGCGATGATGCTTGGCAAAGGAATCACCTTGCATTGATTTCATAATCGTGCTCTCTGCCATCGGCAGGCAAGTAGTCTTTGTTGAAAGAAACAGCCCTTGTTGTTAGAAAAACACGCATCATGATGAGCGGAGGCTCGAGCCGAGTATCTCTACATCGCAGATTAAATTCCAATCCTTGCGGGTTTCATGGCACACCACGGCATACGCAAGCATATCGCTACCATATAGACCTAATTTGGGGAGCATCTGTTGCCCCTGTTGTCGGGAGAAATAGAGAAAAAATCCCCATTTCATCGCATTTTTTCCTAAGAAGTGTTGCCCTGCGGTTGGGGCAGACGATTGTACAACTCAATTCGTCACTTCTTCAAAGCCACAAAATTCGGTGCTTGTCTCGCCAAGGCGTCCGAGCTGTTGGTTGAGGGCAGTGACAATGCGGACGAAGTGAATCGCTGGAAGATGCACCGAACGACCGTCCTTGTCTACAGCCCAAGCAATGTCCATACGCCCGCCATTGGGGTGGTTGGGAAGATCGTCCACGTAGCCTTGACCGAAAGACGAGAGGTAATAGTAATTGCCATTACGACTATAGTTGTTGGGCAAACGTATGCTTCGGAAAGTGAGAGTGTCTGCCGATAACCACTGGGGGAAGTAGGGTTGGGTGTGATAGCTGTTCTTGGTCAAAAAGCCAGTAGCCCCTCTGTTGTCTTTCCAAGGGAGGTAAGTGGTGTCAAGAAGTTCGGGCAGATTGCCTGGCGTGGGTGTGTGGTTGGCTGATGGGCGGGTGTAGGAGATTTGATAGTCGTGGTCGCTTCGGGCGTGGGCACTGCCTGCCAAAGCATACCACTCCTCGGCATCGGGCAAACCATTACGATTGGCATCGTAAGCCACGTACACTGTGCCCGCTTCGCTATTGCCCTCGATGGCATTGCCCTTGAGAATGAAATCGGGGGCATTGGGGCGGTTGCGCACAGAGTCGCTCAAAGCAAACTCTACATACCCGCCAAAACCGCCGAGAGTAATGAGTCCTGTGCGCCCGTTGCCCACCTCTTCGTACACCTTCTGGCACATGGTGCTTTCCGTGTCGCCTGTGGTGTATTGGGGAAGAGTGTTCACGAATTGCCCGGGTGCAGGGCAGTAGGCGAGGATGCGTGAGATGACCACTTTTGTGGGCTTTATGGAGGGAGGTGTGGCGTTGGGCGTAGCGTTGGTAAAGGCAAAGTGGGCTGGAATATCGCCCGTAGTGGTTTGCCATTGAAGCGTGCCGTCAAGGCTATAGCAATAGACCGTGCCAGGCGATACGTAGTCACGGGCGTCGGTCACATAGAGGTGATTGCCATTGACAGCCAAACCGTAGGGCGTGCGGAGGTAGGAGAGAGAAAGGGTGGCGTTGCCAATTTTAAGACCTTGCGTAGTTAGGGCATAGAGATTGCCGTCTTTGATGCAAAAGCGATTGGCTGGGATGTTCAAAACGTCCTCGACCTGCAAAGTTTGAGGGTTCACCACATAGATGTTAGGCGCAATGTCTTCGTAATTGCCACGGCTTTGGACATAAATTTTCCCGCCATCTGCCACCACTTGGTGCAGGTTGGGCGCAACGTCGATCTGTGCTTCCTCCTCGAAAGTGTCGAGGTTGATGACCGACAAACGGCGATCGTAGTTGGGCGCACGGTATCCACCCGAATTAGCAACAAAGAGTCGTCTGCCAATAATAGCCATTTGTTCGGGCTGGAAGCCCACGGCGCAGGTGTCCACTACGCTCAGCGTGGCAGTATCAACCTTAGCTACATAGCCCAAACGTGCTTTGGGGTCGAGCTGCACCCGCCCCGCGTAGGACGTGACATAGGCGTAGCGCCCTTCAAACACGATGTAACGGCAGTTGGGAATAGGGATTTGTCCGAGATGCTTAGCCGTTTGGCGATCCATCACTTCCACAAGGTTCGACACGTTGATAACGGCATAGAGCCGATTGCCGTAGATCTGCAAATCGTTGCCCACATCCCCGAGTTCAAAGACGACGTCGGGATTTGTCTCGGCAAAGAGGTTGCGGCGATAAGTGCCCGTAGTGGCATCGTAAAAGTCTATCGAAGCCTTGTTGCTCCCCATATTCCCTTCGTTGAGGAGGTAGAAGCTTTCGCCAGCCTTGGCAAGGGAAGTTTCGTCGGCAGGCGTGATGATTTCGTCCTCGCCACGGCAGGCGGTGAGGAAAATGGAGAGGGAAAGGAGGAACAGAAGGGGGATAAGATTTTTTTTCATCGTTCCGCTTGCTGTGTTATCAATGAAAGAAAACTGAAGTCTGCCCCTCGTCAAAGCTGTGGGCAATGAGAGAAGCAAGCAACGTATAAAGAAAAAACTCCTGCAAGTTTTTCACTTACAAGAGTTTGCGCTCGTGGACCAGCTTGGGCTTGAACCAAGGACCTCCAGATTATGAGTCTGTTGCTCTAACCAACTGAGCTACAAGTCCAATAGAAGTATCTGAAATTTCTTCTAAGTGCAAAGTTAAATATAAATTCTCATTCTACCAAACTTGCACCGCTTTTCTAAAACCTGCGGAGCTTATTGCTCATTATAGGGATGCTGGGCAATGTAGGAGTTGTAGTAGCGAGGATCGCCTGTGACTTCTTCGCCAAGAAAGGCGGGGCGTTCATATGGCTCGTTCTCGGCTGAAAGTTCTATCTCAGCCAAGACAAGTCCCTCGTTTGCGCCGTGAAACTCGTCCACCTCAATCGTGTGGCGACCGTTGGGGACGAGCCAGCGAGTTTTGTCGATTTGCCGGCTGTCGCAGAGGTTGAACAAGGCTTCGGCTTCGGCTTTGGTCAGCGATTTTTCGACCTCCAACCGCCTCAAACCATCGGCAGTAGATGCACCTTTAATCGTGAGAAATCCCTTCTCGTCGCGCAGGCGGATGCGCACCGTAGCACTGGAGGGAATATAACCCTGGCGGATGCGTGATTTGGAAGTTGCAAGGGCTTTGTACGAGTCGTCGAGAACGAGGAATTTGCGCTCTATTTCAATCATAAATCAAGGGTTACCAATGAATGGGAGTCTTACCTTTCTGCACGAGATAGGCATTGGCTTTCGAAAAATGGTGGTTGCCGAAGAAACCCCGATAGGCACTCAATGGCGAGGGATGCGGGCTTTCGAGCACAAGGTGGCGTTGGCGATCGATCATCACGCCCTTGCGCTGTGCCGAACTTCCCCAGAGTAGAAAAACAAGTCCCTCATGCGCTGTCGCCAAATGTTGCACCACGGCATCTGTAAACAATTCCCAGCCTTTCCCTTGGTGCGACCCTGCTTGATGGGCACGCACGGTTAGCGTGGCGTTCAGTAGGAGTACGCCCTGTTCTGCCCAACGCCGGAGCGAACCATTGGCGGGGGGAGGCGTGCCAAGGTCGTCGGCAATTTCTTTGAAGATATTCTGCAGAGATGGCGGGGCAGGCACGCCCTCGGCTACGGAGAAGCAAAGTCCTTCGGCTTGTCCCACTCCGTGATAAGGATCTTGCCCGAGGATAACCACCTTGACGCTTTGGACGGGACAGAGGTTGAAGGCTTCAAATATAGCCTTGCCAGGTGGATAGCAGACGTGTTGTCGGTATTCGCTGCGAACGAACTGGACAAGGTCGTGGAAGTAGGGTTTGAGAAACTCTCCTCCTAATACTTCTTTCCACGAAGGCTCAATCGTAACTTCCATAGGCATAACGGCTGATGAAACAAAGGGCGTGGGAAATCTTATTCTAAGTAAGTATATCCGTAAAGCCCAGAGC
The DNA here is from genome assembly GCA_041856145.1 of Alloprevotella sp. Taxonomy (GTDB): domain Bacteria; phylum Bacteroidota; class Bacteroidia; order Bacteroidales; family Bacteroidaceae; genus Alloprevotella. Next base: position 3,479 of record JBHAFO010000290.1, on the reverse strand, counting down.
GGTAATTGCTGATGAACTCCTTGCCTTCCTCCACGGTGATGTGTCCATCCTTAACGGCTTTGCGCACCCACGACTCGAGGCGACGCACCAACCGCTTGGGATCGTATTGCACGTACTCCAAGACATCGGCAACCGTCTCGCCGTCGATGGTCTTGTCCACGCTATAGGTGTCGCCATCTAAGGTAATGTGTACAGCATTAGTATCCCCAAAGAGATTGTGCATGTTGCCTAAGATTTCTTGGTAAGCACCTACGAGAAAAACGCCGATATAGTAGTGTTCGCCGTCTTTGATAGGGTGGAGGGGAATGTAGGAGCGTTGGTGGCCGTGATTGACATAGGAGGAAACTTTTCCGTCCGAGTCGCAAGTGATGTCTTGGAGGGTTGCCGACACAGTGGGACGCTCTCCCAAACGCTCAATAGGCATGATGGGAAAAATTTGGTCTATACCCCAGCTGTCGGGCAAGGACTGGAAGAGAGAGAAGTTGCAGAAGTATTTATCTGCCATGCGGGAGTCGATGTTCCGCAGGTCGTCGGGGATATGCTTCATGCTATGCGTGATTTCTCCAACCTCGTGCATGATACTCCAGTAAATGCTTTCAATTTGTGCGCGGGTACGGAGATCGATAATCCCGTGGCGGAAGAGGTCGAGTGCTTCCTCGCGGATATCTTCTGCGTCATGCCAGTCTTCGACCATAGAACGAGATGAAATTTTGTCCCAGATCTCTGTAAGATCTTTCAGCATCTGGTGATCGCCTTCTTGAACCTCGAAGTTGTCGGGCATTTGAGGCACTCCCACACGCTCCAGCACGTCGAGAATGAGCACCGCGTGGTGCGCCGTGAGCGAACGACCGCCCTCGGTGATGATATTCGGGTGCGGGATGTTGTTTTTGTTGGCGGCTTCGACAAAATTGTAAACGCAGTCATTGACGTATTCCTGGATACTATAATTGACGGAGCTCTCACTGTTTGAAGACCGTGTGCCGTCATAGTCCACACCCAAACCGCCTCCCGTATCGACAAACTCTACTTGATAGCCCATGGCATGCAACTGCACGTAATACTGGGCGGCTTCGCGGAGAGCGACATTGATGCGGCGAATTTTCGTGATCTGACTGCCGATATGGAAATGTATGAGCTTAAAGCAATCGCGCATATCCATCTCGTCCAACTGGCGGAGGGCTTCGAGCAATTCGCTGGAGTTAAGTCCAAACTTGGAGGCGTCGCCACCACTCTCTTCCCACTTGCCAGAGCCAGAGGCTGCGAGTTTAATGCGAATACCAAGGTTGGGACGCACGCCGAGCTTCTCTGCGGCTTCAGCGATGGTGCGCAACTCTTGGAGTTTTTCTACTACGAGAAAAATGCGTTTACCCATCTTCTGTGCCAAGAGTGCCAGCTCGATGTAATTCTGATCCTTATGCCCATTACAAATAATAAGGCTATCAGAATCCATGTTCGTCGCAATCACGGCGTGCAACTCGGGCTTTGAACCAGCCTCTAAGCCGAGATTGAAACGCTTGCCCCTACTCACGATGGTTTCCACAACGGGGCGCATTTGATTGACCTTGATGGGATAAATGATAAAGTGCTCGCCTGTATATTTATATTGAGTGGCAGCACGCTTGAAGCACTCGGCTGTTTTCTCGATGCGGTTGTCGAGAATATCCGTGAAGCGCAGGAGCACGGGCGCAGAAACGTCCTGAGCCTCGAGGTCATCAACGACTTCTTTCAAGTCAATCTTGACTCCGTCTTTCTTGGGGCACACATAGGCGTGTCCCTGCTCGTTGATGCCAAAATAATTAACCCCCCAACCCTTTACATTATAGAGTTCTTCGGAGTCTTCGATACGCCATTTACGCATTGTGATATATGGTAGGTTTAATGGGCTGAATGATGAATAAAATTACATCTCTCTTTGGATGCGTTTCACGATGGTCTCGACCTTCTCATGATCGCTGAGAACATCCACGTCTATTATGTGGTGTGCCTGCTCGTAGAACGGCTTTCGCTCGGCTATCTGCGTGGTCACGAAATTGGAGAGTTCTTCGTGTGTTTTCCCCTCGAGCAAAGGACGCTTGCCACGGCTCATTTTCAAATGGCGCAGAATTGTTTTTGGCTCTGCACGCAAATAAAAAGTATTTGCCACTGCATTGGCATATTCCATATTGTCGTGATGACAAGGCGTGCCACCTCCGAGTGCGAGCACAATGTTCTCAAATTCTGCCACCTCGCGGAGCATACGCCGTTCAAGGTCGCGGAAATGTGCTTCTCCCTCCTCGGCAAAAATCTGCGGGATCTTCTTGTGAAACCGCTCTTCTATGTACCAATCAAGGTCGTAGAACGTGCAACCGAGTTGTTTCGCCAACTCCCGCCCGACCGTGGTCTTACCCACGCACATGTAACCTAAGAGAATGATGCACTTCATGATGCGTCTATTTTTTCTTCGCAGTGGACTTCTTGGCTCTGGTTGCCTTGGCAGTGGTCTTAGCCTTAGAGGCAGTTGCCTTTTCAGCTTTTCCAGCCGTTGCCTTAGTGGCTGGGGCTTTTTTCTTGCCCCGCCCAGTGCCAGTGGTCGTGTCTACGATATGTTTTGCTTGTTCGTAAGTTAGCTCGTGGGCTTGCTCCCGGAGTTCTTTCGCTATGCGGTAATTCATTCCCTCATAGGCGATGTAAGGTCCCCAGCGACCGTTGAGAATTTGCATTTCAGTGTCCTCCTCAAATGTCTTGATGAGTTTCTCGGCATCTGTCTTGCGCTTACCCTCGATAAGCTCTATGGCACGTGCCAAGCTAACTTCCATCACATCTTCGTCTTTGGGCAGACTTACGAATTTGCCATCGTGACGGACATAAGGTCCGAAGCGTCCTTCGTTTGCCACGACCTTTTTGCCTTCAAATTCGCCCAATTCTCGGGGCAGTTTGAAAAGCTCCAAAGCCTCCTCAAGCGTAATGGTTTGAATGCTCTGCCCCGCTCGTAGGGTGGCAAAGCGTGGTTTGTCGTCCTCGTTGGCTGTGCCGATTTGAATCATAGGGCCGTAGCGTCCGATGCGAGCACTCACAGGCATTCCTGTACTAGGGTCTTCGCCCAAGATGCGTTCGCCCACACGTTGCTCCGTGCGCTCATTCATCACCCGCTCCACCTCTGGTTCGAAGTGGTTATAGAAGGTACGGATCATTTCAGTCCAATTCTCTCGTCCCTCGGCTACATCATCGAATTGCTCTTCGACCTTGGCGGTGAAATGATAGTCCATGATGTCGGGGAAGTTGGCAATGAGAAAATCATTGACCACCATACCAATGTCTGTTGGCACGAGGCGACCCTTCGTTGCGCCCGTCTGCTCGGTTTGCGTGGTGGCGTTGATCGTTGGTCCTGTGAGCGTCAATACCTCGTATTCTCGGGGCTGACCAGTGCTCTCGCCACGCATCACGTACTCACGCTGTTGGATGGTGGAAATCGTGGGTGCATAGGTGGAGGGACGTCCGAT
>JBHAFO010000289.1:0-3731 GCA_041856145.1 Alloprevotella sp. | reverse complement strand
TCCCAATGGTTGCATCTATAAAAAAATAGGGATAAGCAAAGTTGATGCTTATCCCTATTCTAATAATACTATAGGTAATGACCTTTAGAACAGATACTGAGAACTGATACTCTTGTTCTCCATCACGCTACAAATAGTTTGAGCCAACAGACCCGCCACGCTGATTTGCTTCACTTTTTTACAAGTGCCTTGGTAAGGAATGGTATCGGTAAATACCATCTCGAGTAAGTCACAAGATTCAACACGCTCATCGGCTGGACCAGACATGATACCATGAGATGCGATTGCACGCACACTCTTCGCACCATTCTCCTTCATAATGTTTGCAGCCTTAGTGATCGTGCCAGCTGTGTCTACCATATCATCAACGAGGATGACATCCATGCCTTCTACATCGCCAATGATTTGCATACTTGCCACTTCATTGGCGCGCTTGCGTTGTTTGTTGCAAAGAACGAGTGGGCAGTTGAAATACTTCGCATAGGCAGAAGCACGCTTAGAACCGCCTACGTCGGGAGAAGCAATGCAGATATTTTCCAGATTGAGCGACTTCAAGTAAGGCATCAAAATGGTTGAAGCATAGAGGTGGTCTACTGGAATATTGAAGAAGCCTTGCTCTTGGTCAGCATGCAAGTCGATTGTGATCAAACGATCAATGCCAGCCACACTGAGGAGGTCGGCAACCAACTTTGCACCAATCGAAACACGGGGCTTATCCTTTCGGTCTTGACGTGCCCAGCCAAAATAAGGCACTACAGCCGTTACTGTGCGTGCTGAAGCACGTTTCGCTGCGTCCACCATGAGGAGCAACTCCATCAAATTATCGGAATTTGCAAAGGTAGACTGCACAAGAAATACGTCCTTGCCACGGATCGATTCTTCATAGCAGACTTCAAACTCACCATCGGCAAAGTAGGTAATTTGCAAATCACCCAACTCCATTCCCAGCTCTTGGCAGATTTTCTCAGCAAGATACTTGGAACGAGTTCCAGAGAATACTCTAAAATTCTTATTGCTCATTATATTTGTAGAAAGTAAAATTGGTTCTTCTTCGACAAGTCTTTTCTCGCCACGCATAACTCAGCCCATTTCGGTACCTGATTTTCTCGTTTGGCTGGGCGAAGAGTGTCATCATATAAATGCTCTCCTTTCCTTAAAAGGGAAGCTCCTCCTTAGGGGTTGGAGTAGCTGAAGTTGTTGGAGTGGCAGGCTGATTGCTTTGCTCTGCCAGCGCTCTACCGCTCAAGAGTTCGAGATGGTTGCCCCATATTTCAGTAACTTGATGGGTCTTCCCCTTGGCATCGGTATAACTACGGTAGCGCAATTCGCCTTCAACATAAATCTTATCGCCTTTCCGAATGTATCTCTCAGCTATTTCTGCCAGTCGTCGCCAAAGCAAAATGCGATGCCACTCCGTGCGCTCTGGCACATTTGTTCCATTCGGGAGCGTATAGCCAGGCGAACTCGTGGCCAAACTGAAAGCGGCTGTACATACGCTTTTATCTATATAGCGTATCTCGGGGTCTTTGCCCACGTTGCCTATAAGCACGACTCTGTTAAGTGACATTGTGGGAGTTTTTATATAAGAGTGAGATGTTTTATCTAAGACGGTCTGCAGCACGCACAAGGGCTTCGTCTTTCTTAATGCGACGACGTGCATCGAACGTACAGAAAAGACTGAACAGAGGGAATAGCTCTTGCCATTCAGTTCCGCCAATTTGATGGGAGAAATAGAGATAAACCTGCGTACCTATCAAGCAGAGAAGAAGTATGAGGTTCATCATGCAAATTCCCTGCTGACATTTACGGCTCTTATATCTAAATATGGCGATGATAGAGAACAAAGCTACAAGTGCGCCAATAATGCGAAAAGCAAATGCGCCATAAGTACACGCCTCCGTTGGAAGCTGAACTTCGCCACCTTGGAGGTAAGAGATCTGTGTTACAGCCAATAGGATAAGCACTGCAGCTATGAGAAGAGAAAGACTCTGAATACGCTGTATCATAGCGGAAATAGTTGTTTGATGAGAGAGGGTTGAAAAAGGAAAAAGAAGAGGGCGTACCCTTATTTGGATATGGGCACACCCTATAGGAGCGACAAAAAATTAGTCGTTGAGCTTCTGTTTTTCCTCATCGGGGTTGCGGAAATAGATGTTGTCATCAAGAAACTCCTGCTGAGCGATGAGTGTAGGCTTTGGGAGCTTCTCATAATAACGAGAAATCTCAACTTGTTCACGATTCTCTGTACTCTCTTCCAGACTATCATTAGAGGCAAACTCTTTCAACTTCTTGTTGAGATCCTCCTTCATCTTGGCGGCAATCTGATTGGCACGCTTAGACATAACTACAACACTTTCATAAATATTGTCTGTGCCTGCACTAAAATCTGCCACGTTATGAGTTACCGTATTGGTGGAAGCAGTACTTTTCTTGTAGTCCATTGCTTATATATTTTGCTGTGATAATCTATTTGAGAATATTGAAACTGAAATTACTTTGCTGGAGCTGTTGCAGTAGAGTCGCTTGCTACAGGAGCTGTTTGAGGACGCAACTTTCGGTAGATCCCTTCCACTTCTTTCAAGTGCTTCGACTCTGGATATTCGTTCAAGAAGCCATAATATTCATCGATAGCACTCTGAATACGTTCCTCACGCTTAGCAAGAACACTTTGGTGAGCGAGGTCATACTTAGCTTTGAGAATGAGCAATGCAAAGTCCTCACGGCGGGGCGTATAAGGATAGTCTTGTATGGCATTCTGTGCCGTAATTATACAAGCCTGATAATTGTTTCCACCAGAAGAGCAGTTACCGAAATAAGCACCGAGGTCGTAGTATAACTTTGCGTTCAAATACTCTTTCTCCACCAACTTATCCTGCATCTCAAAGATGGCATTTTTGGCTTGCTCTCGTAGATTGCTTGTTGGATAAAGATCCAAGAAATTCTGAAACTCCGAGACGGCAGCATAAGTGTCTGTCTGATCCAAACGTGCCGTAGGTATCAAGTTATAGAGCGACATAGCCACATAGAAATGCGCCTCTTCTGCATACACACCTTTGGGATAGCTCTCGTAATACTTCTTGAAGTAGCTACCTGCTGCATCGTAGTTCTTCGCTTTGTAGGCACTCATAGCCAAAAGGTAAAGCGATTCCTCAGCTTGCTCTGTGCCTTTGAACATCGCAATAACATCTTGCAAAAGAACGGTCGCTTGGTTATAGTTGCCTTGCGCATAGCATTGTTTCGCAACTTCATAACGCTCCTCGTAAGAGCCCGACTGCAACACCTTTGTGTAATTGCTACACGAAATCAATGCAGTGAATCCTGCGACAATTGCTATATAACGGATGGTCTTCATACTTTATAGTGCAAAGATACAAAAATGTTCTATAATAGTGGCTTGCCCGCTTGCCTTTTGTGGGAAGAGCGAGTATTAGTTCTTGAACTTGCTATACATCACGTTCAGTTCTAAGCCTGTGCCTGCTCCGCCATCAAGTTTAACGCTATTGAGTTGCATATTATGGCGAATGCGTCGAAGTGTTTGCGCTTGCGTAGAAACGTTGAGAGAATACTCTGTTGCTACGGGAATTAGCACAAACTTGTTCCAGTTAGGGTTTGAGGCTTCCCAAGTACTGCGTTTCGTAGCCTTTTCCGCCTCAGAGTCTGTACTTATCACGCCTGCTCCAGCATCACGTTGCTGACGCATATAAGAGATAAGACGCGAGATGTTACTATAG
>JBHAFO010000288.1:0-9171 GCA_041856145.1 Alloprevotella sp. | reverse complement strand
CTACACCTGCCGACGCCAAGAGGGCAGCGAAGGAAGTGGTGTTCACGCCCAAGGCACTGACCACGCTGACAATGAGCAGGAGGAGCATCAGAATGTTGGACAAGCTGACAACGAAGGATTGCACAGTGGCATCGATCTTCGTTCGTGACAACATCTGCGTCAAAAATCGCTTGGCTAAGCGAATGGCAAAACGACCTGCAATGAGAATGAGCAGGGCAATCACGATGTTTTTACCTGCCTCTGCACCGAGGTCGATGGCTTTTTGAACCAGTTGCTCCAAGTTTTGAGGAGAAAAGATGGCTGTGTTGAGTTCCATATAAATATGATGTTTAGTTGTGGAGGGTCAGAAATGGCTGATTGAATGGGTGAGCAAAAACTCTCCTATGCTTTGGCTGGAACGTAAACTTCCATTTGTCGTTATGTGCAGAGCAGAGGAGGGAGAATCCAAAGCTGTGAGCCGTGCCATTTCCTTGGCTGCCGTATTTGTTGCATCGTGACGAGGACCACTGCCTTGCCGTTGGCGGAAACTGTGGATGCGTCCGCCGACGAAACGCCCATTGGGGGCTACTTTTACTTCGAGCAGAGGGGCTAATCCTCCCGTTGCATTGAGATTCATGCCAAAGGGCGTACAGAAATTGCCTAAGCTATAGGCGATAAGGCGGTCGTTATAGAGTTCGAGAGCACGAGGCACATGCGGTCCATGTCCAAACACGAGGTCTGCCCCGAGGTCGATGGCAAGGCGGGTGAAGTGGCGCAGATTGCCCCTTTCTTCATCGAAATAGCGTTCTTCACCTGCGGGAAGTCGTGCCGCTTGTGTGCCCTCAGCACCTCCGTGGAAGGAGACGATGACAATATCGGAGGATTGGCGTGTGGCGGTGACGATGGCACGGACAACGGAGTCGTTGAGATGGCTCAACGTGGAAGTGTTATGTCCAAAGGCACAGATGCCAAAGCGGACGCCATTGCGCTCAACGATGGCAAAAGGTGCTTGGGTAATAGTTGCCTTTGTGCCTGCAAAAGCGATGTTGTGCGCTTGGAGCGTGGTTTGTGTGCTCAGTAACCCATTCCTGCCATAGTCGAAACTGTGGTTGTTGGCAAGCGAAAGGAAGTCGAAGCCTGCCTCGGCAAGACGCAGGGCATATTTCGTCGGAGTGCGGAAGGCAAAGGCATTGGACAGCCCCTCCTTAGTAGACCGACCGCCATCTGCAAACACGCCCTCGTAGTTGCCTAAAGCGAGTGTGGCGCGTTGCAGAATATTTGCTACATCAGCAAAGAGCAGTTTGCCTTCGTGCGGTGGCAGACAGTTTTTCTCCGTGACAGTATTTCCTGCCATGCCACCTCGGCATGCTCCGCCCAGCATGATGTCGCCCACCATAGCCACCGTGTAAGTTGTGTCGGGCGTGGGGGAGGATATAGAAAACAGCGCACTTACGCACGCTGTTATAAATGGATGTATCACAGTAATACTATTTTATGCTGTTTGCAACCTTCCTAAGTTCGAGACTTATTCGCCAAGTACACGGCGAGCACCCACGTAGCGACGGCTGTAGTAAGCGTCTGTAGAGCTGGTCAGTGTCACGCCTTGGGAGCTGGAGCTATGCACAAACTTAAAGCTCCGACCGTCTTCACTCACCGAAGTAACGATGCCGACATGCCCAATCCCTCTTGCGCTGCGCCCTCCGAAGAAAACCAAGTCGCCAGCACGCAAGTCGCTAATGTTGCGGATTGCTGTGCCTTGGGTATATTGCGAGCGAGAATCGCGTAGGAGAGAAACGTTGTTCTTCTTGAAGATAAAGCTCGTGAAGCCAGAGCAATCGAAGCCTGCAGGCGACGAGCCTCCCGAGCGATAGCGTGTGCCCATATAAGCTAAGGCGTCTTGGATGATTCCTTCACCCAGCGCGTTGTTACTACTCGCCTTGGCAATGAGCTTGTTGTCTTCCTCAGCCACCGTTAAAGGGGCTACGGGCGCAGAAGCTATACGGGCACGTTCGCTTTCGAGCTTGCGAACGGGAGCTTCCACCGTGTCTGTCGGCGCACCTCCTTTGCTTGGCACATTTTCTGCTCGCACCGACGAGGCTGATGCGAGGCAAGAAACGCCGAGGGCAAATGTCGCTATAATATTCTTGAGTGTCAAAATCGTTTTGGATTAAGTTTGCGATGTCTAAATTACTAAACTGCATCTATTTGACCAAGCCTTTCGGGCATTTTTTCGGCATTAAAAAATGTGTAGTTTTGAAGCTGTAAAAACTAAACTTGCTGATTTATAATGCTATAATCTGTTTATGTCTAAAGTAAAGTGCTGGGAATCGAAATTTTGAGTTTTGCACACATACCCTCAAGGCTGTTCCCTTTTTGAACGGCCATCATTCATCATATACAATCCTTCAAGAAACTTCGCTCCTGCGCCTGCAAACTCTCCTCTGTACGGCAGCAATTTTTTGTTATTGCCCATCAAACCTACCTCTTAGCTCTGTCATTTCTTCTCCTTGCGTAGTTATATTGTTCTCTGTTGCTGGAAATTTGTAAGGGATGCGGGAGGAGCAATTTCCCGTTCAAGAAATAACTGTCACCATCGGTGGGCGTTCAGATTTTCGTTCAGGAAAAGTAAATCATCGTCGCGAACGCTTGAGACGAGCGTCCCTACTCGTTCTGCAAGAAAGATGTGCGCCTACTTCTCCTCTCTTTCCTGCCTTGCTTTCTTTTAGACTTCGCAACATTTCATTTGGATTTCGGCTTTCAATCTATTATCTTTGCAGTAGCAACAAGGGCGGAGCGGTCATCATTGACCGTTCCGCCCTTGTTTTAAGGCTTAGAAGTAAAATTTTCCTGCGCTTGAAGAATTTTCAGCCTGCGCCTCCCGCAAAAACGCGAAGCCTTCGTGGAAATTTTTGAAGCCTTCCTGTCAATCGAAGAGGCGTAAGGCGTGAAATCTCGCGACATACGAAAGTTAAACTTTGTTGAATGTTTATTTTTATTGAAGCTGCCTACTCAACCTCTCACCTAAGCTAAAAATCAGAAAGGAGTGGAGGAACCTTGCCCTGAGCGTCTACCGATAATGTTCACTTTTCTGAGCGAAAGACTAAGCACTCAACTTTGAGAACAATACCGTCTACCGACAACGATTTACTTTTTCTGAACAAAACCAACTCTCCCATCAAACACGACGACTCCTCATCGTGGACGTTCGAACCGAATAGCCCTCGCTGGCAACAACACCTGCGTCAGCACAACTGCCTCAAAGTGCTACCTTACTACTTTCGCAAGAAAAAATGGGCTACAAAAAACGCACGCCATAGGTGCAAGATGCGCTTATGGCGTGCGAGTGTTAAGAGGCTGGGGAGGAAAAATTATTTCAACTCCTTGACATAATACGTGATGGTTGGGAAGTGGTCGGAATAGCCGTTTTGCCACACGTTGCCATCGAAGCTACGAAGCGGATAGCCCTTGCGCTTGCCCGTCTTGGTGATAAGATAATCGCGGTTGAACACTTCGGCTTTCCAATACTTGAGCGTGGAGCGATCCGACCCGAGGAGATTGGCAGAAATGATCTGCTGGTCGAAAAGGTTGGGCTTGTCTTGATAATAGAGCGTGCCGATACCTTTGTCGTGGAACTGCCACATGGTGTTGAAATAGCCTCCAGGCTTGGTTTCCGAAGCCTTACGGGTCGCGCCCAAGACCTTGGCACAAGAGATGTCACTGGGGTCGTCGTTCAAGTCGCCAACAATGATCACCTTGTTGCGGGAATCGGCATTCTGAATGCTATCGGCAATGTGCTTGGTGAGCGCAGCTGCCGCCTCACGCAGAGGACTACTCTTGCCACCGCCGTAGCGTGATGGCCAGTGATTGACGATGATGCTCACAGGTTCGCCTGCCATTGTGCCAGACACAAGGAGCTGGTCACGGGTGCGGAAGTCGGGGTTCGACGCAAGGCGATACTTGTATGGCATACTTGACGTGGGTTTGAACAGACGAGGGTTGTAAATCAACGCGCAGTCGATACCACGACGGTCGGGCGATGGGTAATGGATATACTTCAAGCCGAGGTCTTTCAACTCTGGTGCATTGCAGAGATCTGCCACCACACGGGCGTTCTCAATTTCAGAGATGCCAATCACCGCAGGACCTGCGGGGCAGTGCTCACGAGCCAGCAGAGCGATGGTCGAAGCGATGTTGTGAATTTTCTGAGCGTACTTCTCTTCCGTCCATTGGTAAGAACCATTGGGAAGGAAGTCGTCGTCGCCCCGATTGGTGGTATCGTCTTCGGTGTCGAAGAGGTTTTCGACATTGTAGAACGCCACGCTGTACACACCCAAGCGTTGCGCTGAAAGCGTAACAACGGAGAGTAGGCAGGCGAAGAGCAGAATGAGTTTTCGCATAACTTTCTTAATAAAACCGCCCCTGCCAACTCCCTTTGCAAAGGAGCTGAGAGGGGAGGATTGTTATAAAGTTTGATTTACTGAACAGAGAAGTTCTTGATTTCCCAAGTACCCGCAGTGGTTGTTGTGCTGGTGTACTTGAAGCCAAGTTGCACTTTCTTGCCAATGTAAGCACTCAAGTCGATGCTACCTGCGCTAACGAATGTCCAGTCGTTGCCTGATGAATAAGTTGGGATTGTGAGTTGCTCCCAAGTGCCGCCTTCAACACGCGCCCAGAGGGTGCAATAAGTGGCAGGAACAAAGTCGAAATAACGACTAACATGCTCGAAAGTGGCAGTTACAGAGCTTGCTGTTACGGCAGTGAGGTCGAAGTAAGGAGAATTCAACCAAGCCTCAGAAGCTGTACGCGTACCGCCAATGTAGGCTGTACCCTTGGCGTAAGTTCTGCCAGTTGTCCAAATGCCTGTACCTACCTTCTCTTCAGTGTAGAAGTCGCCAAAAGTGTTGTTACCAAGGCTGTTGGTGTAAGGAATTGCAACGGAATTTACAGTAGGCGTTACCACCTTCGCTGTGTCGAAGTTCACCAAGTCGGTGCGCTTGCGGATAGAGAGTTGATAAGAGTTGTTGAACACGCCGAGGATACCGTAAACTGTGCCCCAGCCCTTAGGAAGGCTGTCGGCTGCGAAGTCGGCATAGTTGCTCGTACGTACCAAGATCTTGTTACCTGCTGCGTCTACGAGGTTTTCAGAACCGTAGCCAGAAGTGGTAGCGAAGGTACTCTTGCCTGCATTCTCGAACTTTACATCAACGAGCTTCACCAAGGCGTTGTGCGTAGCAATATCCGAAACATTCAAACTCTTGAGGTTTGAAGTTTCAATCACCGTGAGAAGTGTTGTGTCGGGCCAAGCATTCTTCTGCACACGAGCCTTGAAAGTCTCGTAAGGCAAGCGGTTGGCAGTTGCACCAGTCTGACCAATTTGCAACTCACCGCCATAAACTGAAAGCGACAAGCCTTTGAGGTTGATGTACACCTCCTGACCGATGGGGTAATCACTATAGACGCCAGTTTGGTCCACCTCGATTTCCAAGTTACCAGTAGAGTCTTGGATAAACACCTTCTTATAGATGTTGCCCGAAACGTCGTTGCCCGAAATGCGTGCACGAAGGATAAGGCTGTCTGTGATAGCCACAGGCTTTGTTGTCGTAGCTGAAGCACCGAGCGTGCGGAGCTGGGTGATGGTTATGTTAGCCGCTGCGCCAGTGTAAGTAGGCTCACTCAATGGTGGCATGTCATAGTCGCGATCACAGGCTGCAAAGCCCATAACGATAGCACCAAGGCAGAGGATTTTGCTGAAGAGTTTCATATTGTTTTTGTTTATTGTTTTCGGAAAAAATGATTAGAACCTGTAGCTCACATTCACGAAGGCATTGAATCCTTGAGCATAGTAATACTTCGACTTGTAGCGTGTGGGGTAATTCAAGTCCATACGTCCCTGTTCATAGCCACCCGTCTTGATATTCTTGCGATTGAAGATGTTGTTCAGTGCCACGTTTACATTGATGCTATTCTTGCGGTTGAGATAGAAAATCTTACCTATGGAAAGATCGACAGTGTACGCACTACCGAAACGCTCCTGTTGCGTGAGGGTTTGGTAAGCAGCCACCTTGGCGGCATCGGAAGGCATCACGGAGGCATACTTACTGGCGACACGACGACCAGGCGTAATGTCTACATAATTGCGAGCAATACCATTGACGTTTGCACCCAAGAACCAATAGTTCACGAAGTAACGAACGCCGAACGTTCCTGCTACCTGAGGCGTTCCGCTCACCTTGAGATTTTTGATATACACCGTTTCCTCTGCTGGCACGCCAAGGCTTGTGCCATTGTCGGCATATACATAGCCTTGCGGATTGTTGGAGTAGTAATATTCAGACACGGTACCTGCGAGGTCGAAGCTCCAGTGGTCGTCCAATTTGTAGGTTGCCCCAACTTCCAAACCACGGTGGATGCGATTCACGCCAGTCATCAGATAATTGACGAGGGTACCTGCGTCGTTATCGTAGTAGGTGCTACGCTCAACTTGATCCTTGAAGTGTGTTTCAAAGAGAGAGATACGTCCGCTGAATCGTGCCGTCGCAAAAATATAGTTGAGGTCGGCGTGGAAAGTAGTACCGCTAGTCAAACCTGCAGGTGTCGCATCATTGGTGCGTGGAGATATATAGGCGTCGTTTGCCAAAGGCGCATCTGTGCCGTAAAGTACGTTGGCAGAGATGAGCTGACGGCCTGAAATTTTATAGGTCAAGCCTGCATTCAGCTTCAAGTTGGTGAAGTTGTGGTGCGTGCCCTCACCATAAGAATTGGTGGGGTAATGACCGTTCTTCATATAGCCGTAGCGGTAAAAATTAGTCTGCGCCAACTGAATACCGTAGTAGGCATCCCAGTGTCCTGAGCTATAGTTATTGACAATCCAAGCCTTGAGCGAATTGATATTCAAACGGAAGTCGTAGCCAAACTTATCGCCTGTATATACTTTTCGGTTAGGATTATTCAAGTCCATCTGCTTCTGATTCTCATCGCCGGGATAGTCCGTGTCGGCATACTTATCCACGTCGAGGACATAGCCAGCCCCCAAGAGGTCATAAACCGTCTTGAATTGGCGAGAGATGGTGTTGCGTGCCACAAGTCCAGCCGTTAGACGGTTGCGCTTTGACCACTGCGCGTTGAGCGTTGAGCTGAACGTGGTCTCGTAAAGGTCGGAGCGGCGTTCTTCAAGCATATAGATTGCGCTGCCGTCACCATAGAGCACGTTGTTCGCATTGGCATTGTAGAGCGACTCCCAGTTGACTTGTGTAAAGGCGGGATTGTTCTGACGCCAGAGGTTGGCATAGAGTTCTGCCGCACTGCTATTCCCAACACTCTCAAAGTAGGAGGGGAGATAGCGATAATAGTCTGGACGAGGATCAGCACCGTCGTACCAGTTGAGAGCAGTAGACCCATAGCGTCCGTAGTGGAATGCCAAGCCGTTTTGCCACTCTATGCTGGGTTTGATTTTCCAGTTCCAAGAAAGAACAGTGGTTGGGTCAAAGGCACGCACGATGCGTGAGTTGCGCTTCTCACCATTCTGATAGCCCCAGTTAGGATTGTAGAGATTATTGCCCGTAAGCTCATAAACTTCGTCCATAGCACCGCCCTGCTGACCGCGGTTCACTGGAGAGCCGAAGGTGGCGAGCGAAAGACTGTGAACACCGCCTTGCCATTGCTTCTCCAAGAGGAAGGCATAAGAGAAATTGCGGTAGTAAGTACCCTCAATGTTACCTTCGTCGCTGTAGCGACCGCCAATCAATCCAGTGAAAGCCCATCCTCTCTTGGAAATTCCCGTAGAGTAAGATGCCATGCCACGCAGATAGTAGGCGCGGTTGGTATAAGAAAGCGTTACTTTACCCCCACGAGCGAATTGGCTGGCACGCATCAAGATATTTTGCGCACCGCCCAAAGAACCAAAGGTAAACGCTCCGGGTTGCGTGTAGTTCGTTTCATCGCCATTGCGTGTGAGGTCATTCATCGCTCCAATGGCGGCATAATTGAAAACGCCACGCAGTTGGTCGTTGAAGGGCACGCCGTTGATGTAGCGTTGCTCGTGGATGTTCTCATAACCGCGGGTGCGGAAACGAAGTCCAGAGAGCTGATAGCCAACTTTGTTGAGGAACACATCGTGCGAGGTCAGCACCGAGGTGTTAATGTCCTGACTGCTATTGCCACCCTCTTGAGCATCGTTGTCGATCGTGTTTGCATCAACAACTCCCACCAAGGATAGCTCCTCGTTGAGCGAATCGGCAACTGCTGTCTGCGCCTGTGCCATAAGGCTAAGCGGCAACAGCATTGTGCTGGCAAATAATAACCGTTTATTCATTACGTGTGAGATATGTGTGTAATTATGTATGCGTATGAAAATTTCTAATCCCAAGGATATTACCACGTCTTACTATTCTTGTACTGGCTACTTACGCTTGGGAAAAAGGTGTAACCCGTGAGCTGTTCCAACTCGGCAACTGTGATGGCGTAGTTCATATAGCTCGTCGTTGAAGAGGTATAACCCGAGAAATGGTCAATCTTGAAGGCGATGGTTTTTGCCACGCCAGTGGTGCGATTGATGGTGCAGAGTGCTTTATAATAATACTTAGGCACGGCAATTTGCTTACCCTCATTGTCCGTCGTGTACCGCACCGTCGCATCCGTGGGTGTGGTCGCAGAAGCTCCTGTAACCACATAGAGCGTATCCACACTGCCTGCCCAGTTGCGGACAGCGGTTTCGAGTTTGCTCCATAGTCCGCCGTTGAGCGTCCCGAGCTGTGGCGTCATATTCGTGTAATAGAACGTCTGTGCATTGGCAGAGTAGGTCACATAGCGGTCGGCACTTGGAATTTGGTGTCCACGCTGATAACCGCTCACTGCCCTCGCCAGCACAGCCTGCTCACTATTGGTGAAAGATGGATCTGCAGCCCACGCATCGGTACGGCTCACGCCTTTTGTCATATAACTCCGCGTAAGGGGATAAGCCACCCAGCGCGCCATCTTCAAATCAGTGTCATAGAGCATCGAATAGTTGCGCATTGATGTATAACCGCTCTCCGTGAGAAAATGCGTCACATAGCGCAAGTTGCTTTTTGCAAGGTCGGTAGCTGTGATGAGAGGCGTCTCCATCCAGCTACGGTATGTGCCCGTCGCGCCACTCACACCTGCGGCAGAGAGGCGAACAGCCTCGTTGATTTCTGCTCCGCGGGTCAAGGCACG
>JBHAFO010000287.1:0-4832 GCA_041856145.1 Alloprevotella sp. | reverse complement strand
TTGTTTGCCAATGCTCAGCGATGTATTCACCATTGTGTGGGTCGCTCGTTGGCACATAAAAGGCAGCCATATCATTTGCCTGCATCCAACTGCGAAGAAGAGAAAGGGGAGAAGACATTTTCTTTGTATTATAAATTAAAATTCAGCCCTCTGCGTCCTCCTCAAAGGGAGAATATTTGCAGGGGAGCACACATGCAACCACCACTATCCTTTCCCGCCTTTCCTCCAAAAGGTCAAAAGCTCACGGAATGATAGGGGCGTTTCTGCAAATGTACAGATTTTTGAGAAATTACCCCGCCTCCTCCACCCGAAGAGAATGGACGCAGCAAGAATAAGGGGCATTAAACAACAACTCCCATGGCTTCCCCGTTTGGGAGAGGCTATGGGAGTTGTCGTAAGTGCAAACAGCGCAAGCACTACACGCCGAATCGTTCTCTGATATCAATGAGCTGTTCGGCTGTGATGCGCAACCCTGTTTCTTGGCGGGTCATTGCGGCGAGGAGATGGGCTATTTATGTGCCCTCGGGACGCAAGCGTTGTGTGGGTGAGAGGCGCGCCCTGCCACAGACGGCAGCGAGGTATAACGCTGTGTTGTTCTCCGAAGGAGGTGCCCAGCGCATGATGATTTTCTCGGGCGTGTCGAAACCACGTTTGATATAGTTTTTCAGCAACACAATCGCTGCCCGATAACCGTAGTCGAAGTGCAAGAAATGGCAAAAGCCCTTCACAGAAGGCGTGCGATGCGACAGCCCTTTCCATTTGTTCTGTGAGTTGTAACGAATGTTCAGCGGATTACGCAGACGAACACCGAGGTTCAAGGATTGATACTTCATGGGAAAATTACATTTTTAGGTGATTAACTTAATGCCTCCTCTTTTTGCTGGCAGAGAGAGAATGATGCAAAGTTAAGTGCCTCTATTCCGAGATCACCGTAGGGCTAAGTTTTTCTCTGCGAGGACTGAAATTTGTCGCCTCATAAGTGTTATGTACACAGTGGCAAGGCATAAAAAAATTAGGTGCAACCTTTGTTGCACCTAATTGATACTCGCAAATGAGAGAGGCTATTTCCAGAATATCTCTGTCCAGTCGTTGAGTGCGCCATCGGGCGAGATGGCATAGAAACGCTGGTTGGTTGTGGGGGAAGAGAGCGGCCCCAGAGAGGCGATGTAAGGACCAAGTTTCACATAGTTGAATAGCTCGGGACGGAAGCCCTTTGGCAGAGCTTGTCGACCGCTGTACCAACCGATGTGCAACCGTTCGCCATAACTCATCCGCACCGTTTCAGCGAGTTCTGCCACAGCTTGCGGGTCGTTGTCGCCTCCCATAAACCCTACGCAGGTGATGGTGTCACGATAGTCGTCCAAAAGTACGAGCAAGCGCAGGGCTGTGAGTTCCTCGCCCACGTCCTTTTGCAAAAACTCGCTATGGCAACCCACACAGGCGCAAGGGCAACGGGAAAGGTTGATGGCTAATGTGACCTCGTCGGGGAACTCTTGAAAAACGATATCGTGGTTGGTGTATTTGAGCATAGAAGTAAGATGCCGTTTTGAATTGGGCGTGTAGGCACACCATCTGTGGCGATGACGCCGCACCTGCACCTCTGTCTCAAGGTGCAACCTTGCGAGCGTCCCTCGCCCAATGATGCGCCAGCCACAACTGGTTCAAGGCTCAGCCTTGCGCATAATACCTCCGCGCAGCTTCCTTTTGTCGGTCGGCAGAGAAGTTGGAAACACGTTTGAGATAGCCGATGACGCGGGTCAAGTAGTCGAGATTTTCGCTCTTACAGTGGGGACAGGTCTTGAGATGTCGCTTGTCAATTTGTCCGCAGTCGTTGCAAAGCGTGTTGGGAATGTTGAACGTGAAATAATTACACCCCTCCTTGGCTGCGACACGCAGGAGTTGGCGATACTGCGCTTGGCTCAGATGCTCGTCCAAGTTCATATGCAACGCCGATCCGCCCGTGAGATGAGCGATGTAGCGACGACCGTGCAGACGGAACTTCGTGATCACATCCGTGTTCTTATCCTCCACCACATAGAAATAGGAGTTGTAACATTCACGAGGCACGAAATAGCCCGCTTCCTTGTCCCAGCGTGCGTGCTTCACGCCCACATTTTCGGCAGGAATCATCTCGCAGTTGAACATCAGCTCCTTCGTGCGGTAGCGGTGGTTGTATTCTTCGATCTTGCCCAGCACTTCTGCCACGAAACCCTCATATTCTTTATTGTCCGAGATGGTGATGCCCAAACTCTCGGCAGCTTCGACCAAACCATTCACACCGATGGTCAAATACTGACGACGGATGTTGATGTACCCAGCGTCGAAGAGGGGCAACATGCCGTTGTCTTGCAACATACGGAGGTTCTCATTGTAGGCAGTTTGCACCTTGTGGCAAAGATCAATCACTTCGCTGAGGAAATCGATATAGGGGCGTCCTTCACGCACAGCCTGCTGAATGCAACGGTTCAGGTTGATTGTCAGCACACTCTTCGAGCCTGTGGACACACCACCCGCACCCAACGTATAGCTGAAGCCATTGTCCTGAATTTCATTGCGCAGACGACAGCACGACGCCAAGGAATCGGCATTGTCGCTCATATAGGTAAAGAACGAATGTCCCTCGGCATACATCTGCGCCGTCAAGTCGCCATAAGCCTTGTCCTTGACATCGCCATTTTCGGAGAGCAACGCCATCGTTTCCACGGGGAAAGTGAGCACCGTCTTGAGCCTTTCGGCATTGAACCATTGCATGAAGCGGCGTTGCAACCAGTCTAGAGCTTGCCAAGAAGGCGCAGAACCGTCAGGGAAACGGAAGTCGCCAAAAATACTTTCGAAGTAGAATTTATCGTAGTAGCTGATGTTCCAGAACACAGCTTGGAAATTTCTTGCTCCCGTAGGCTGGTTGAGCGTATAGACGATTTGCTCGAAACAGTCCGTAATCGCCTTGTCGATTGTGCGCTGGCGCAGAGAGCAGTCGGCAAAGTCGTTGGCGCGGAGATAGTAGTCCTCGCCATATTCTTTGCTCAGGAAGTAGGACATATACATGAGGAACTCGGGCGTGGCGCAAGCACCGCTGAGCATCGAACTCACGATGAACACCATATTGACAAAGCCTCCGCAAAAACTCTTCAAATTCGTGGGCGCAGTGGAGTTGCCCCCAATGTCCTGCGTGCCGTTCAAGAGCCAAGGATACATCGTGATGGAGGCACAGTAGTTCGCCAACGAAGTTTCGTCGTTCTTGTAAATATAATGATTGTCCAAGAGGTAGAGATAGCGGTCGCTCAACTCACGGCCGTACATCTCTTTGATGCGGTCTGTGAGCAGTCGGCGGTTCAAGCGAATGAAGTTCTTTTTGGGCAACTCACCGATAAGTGTGGCAATGTTCTTATTCTCTACATTCGCATTGGCATCGTACTTCGACCCCGTGGCAGCATTGGTCGAGTGCATATAGTCCATCAAGAAACGGAGGTGCGACGCCACTTCACGGTCTTCGCGGTGCTGCTCACGGTAAAGCATAAAGGCTTTTGCCACCTCGAAGTGCTCGCTCTTCATCAGTGCCACCTCCACTTGGTTTTGGATATCCTCGACCGTCATGCCGTCCTTGATCGTGATTTTCTCCACGAGGGCATTCAGTCCGTTGGCGTCAATCGCCACCTTGCAAGAGTTAAAAGCCTTGAGAATGGCTGCACGGATTTTTTCGACAGAGAACACTTCGCGCTCTCCGTTGCGCTTGGTAATATAAAGTTGCATAGTGATAGGATATATTTGAGTAATGAGGGGAATTTTGTCTTGCTATAGTTTTCCATTTTGGACAACTTTTGGATAATTCTTCTCCGACAAAGTTTTCCAAAACGAACTATTTTACCATGCGCTATCCGCTTGAAAGAACTGCACAAACGTGCCTGCAAATTCTTGTCGCTATGGACAAAGATAATGCCTATTCTTCCAACCGCTGTACGAGCTAATGAAAATCTCAATAGATACTATTTATCAAATAGTTATCTTGCTATATTTGATTGTATAGGTCCCCAATTCATGCCCTCCAACTCCAAGGCTTGAGCCGAGAGGAATGAGCAGAAAAGATGTCCGTGTTTGTTGTTGCAAATTTACAAGGAATTTCCAAACTAACAAGCTCAAATAATTTTATTTTTGGATAACTCCCGAGACTATTCGCCTCGCTAATGGAAAAATAAAAGCAGCTCTTCTCTGTGCCACATTTTAGATGAAAACACGGTCTGTTCTGCCCTTCAAACAGCCACAGATTGCCCGCCATAATCGTCTTCCCCTGGAGCAATTTTCAGCCCAAGCCACAGAGAAGGTAGAAGTCTTAAAAACGGATGACGACTTTAGGACTTTGCAACAACTCCCCTTGCATTTCGCTCTTCAAAGTATTATCTTTGCTGTAAGGAAAAGGGATAATGGCGCACCGACAGCCATTATCCCTTATTTTTCTCCCCCAATCGCCTCCTCAAGTGGCGCAACTCGGAAAATATCCCCCCGCCTCCCAAAAAATCTACAAGCCCTCGCGGAAATTTTCCAAGCCTCTGCGGTTTTACGATAGACGCCATTTGCATTTTTTCCAACAGTCCGTCTGTTAATTCTCATTCAATAAGTATAAATCTCAAACTGCCCTGCCCCAAAAACGTTTGCCTAAAATCCGCTTGGGACATCTCTTAGGAGGACTGCTTCGCTTTCTCGCAAACCCAGGTGGTCGGTGTTTGACAATTAGAGCTGTATTTATTTTGTCGGAGACGGTGTAGAAAACATCTTCTTGGTTAAGAAAAACGGGAGGGATTCCCCCAAGTCTCTGTCCGCCTGTCGGTTTCAAACGC
>JBHAFO010000286.1:0-2588 GCA_041856145.1 Alloprevotella sp. | reverse complement strand
TGGCAGTGGCAAATGCAGCGAGCAAGGCACAGCAGTGGAAGCTCGTGGCAGTGGCTGGAAAGAAGGGTGCGTTCCGTGTGGCATCTGCCACAGAAGCTGGGAAGTTCTTGGCGAAGAATGGCGACTTCGTAGTGTTGAGTAGTGAAAAGGACGGTGCGCCTTTGGAATTTGTGGTTTCTGAAGTGAAGGTAGCAGCAACGAATGCCCATACGCCTGTCGATCGTGGTTTTTATACCCTTACATCCGTGGCGCACAATCTGCGTTTGGACAATCAGGGAGCGATGAACAACAACGCTCGCATCGTGGGTACGAAGGCTGGAGCAAAGAGCGATAGTCAGGTGTGGCAAACGCTCAAGGTGGGCGATGCTTACGCTTTCTTCAACAAGCCTTCGGGCAAAGCCATCGATGCCGCTTTGCAGAGCCAAGCGCGCCAGCCATTGCAGTGGAACCTCAATACTAATAATAGTAACCAACAATTTTTCCTCGAGTCGGTCAAGGACAACCGCTTCCGCCTCCGTGTCCAAGGGCAGGACGGCAAAGCGATGTACTTGGCGATGTTCCCCGATGGTAGCACCCAAATGACCGATGTAGCAGACGAGAACACAGTTTTTGAAGTAAAGAAATCCGATTTTGTACCACAGAGTATTGTTGGCGAAGAGTGGGAAAATGAAAATATCTTTGGCATCAACAAGGAAAAGGCACGTGCCGCTTTTATGCCCTATGCCTCAACGGCTGATTTGCGGGCAGATGTGCGTTACAACCTGCCTTGGCTTACACCTGCAAAGGCTTCGTTCTTGAATTTGAACGGCACGTGGGATTTCCAATATGCCCCCGATGCCAAGAAACGCAACACAGATTTTGCCCGCGACGATTTCGATTCTCGCTCTTGGGACAAGATTGAAGTGCCTTCATGCTGGGAAATGAAGGGCTACGACCTCCCTGTTTATGTAAACGTAGACCATATTTTCTACGACAATCCACCTTATATCCGTTTGCGCGATGAGTTCCTCAAAGAGAATGCCAGTCCTGCCAAGTCGGGAGAAGGCACTGAACAAGTGGGCGTAGACCCTAATCCCGTAGGCTCATATCGCCGCACTTTCGTCCTGCCTGCAGGTTGGGACAAGGAGCGTGTGTTCCTCCATTTCGACGGCATCAAGTCTGCTGCTTATGTGTGGGTAAATGGTAAGAAGGTCGGTTATACCGAAGGCTCTAATACGGATGCGGAGTTTGACGTAACGCCTTACGTGCGCCAAGGAGAGAACAATGTGTCCGTGCAGGTTATCCGCTGGAGCGACGGCTCTTACCTCGAAGGGCAAGATATGTTCCACATGAGCGGAATTTACCGTGATGTATATCTCTATGCCACGCCTCGCACCTTTGTAAGCGACCATTATATTACCTCTAAGCTCGACCCTGCCAGCAACTACACGGCTGGAGAAATGCAGGTGCAACTGACCCTCGACAATCGGGACGGCATTGCGGGACAAAAGGAAGTGGAGGTGCGTCTGCTCAGTCCCGAAGGAAAGGTCTTGAACACGGCAACAACGGTGGTGAAGTTCGGCAAAAACACGAAAGTTGCCACTGCCACCGTGCGCTTTGAAGGCTTGAAAAACCTCCTTCCTTGGACTGCCGAAACGCCACACCTCTATACCGTAGAAATTTCGCAGAAGGGCAGTAAGGGCGAGGAGCTTGCTTTCGCTACAAAATACGGCTTCCGCCACATCGAAATCAAGAACCAGCTGGTGTATATCAACGGTCAGCGCGTCTTCTTCAAGGGCGTGAACACGCAGGACACGCACCCTGTGCTCGGACGCACTTTCGACGTGGAAACGATGATCAAGGATGTGACCCTCATGAAGCAGGCGAATATCAACACCGTGCGCACTTCGCACTATCCACGTCAGGCGAAAATGTATTCGCTCTTCGACTATTACGGTCTCTACACGATGGACGAGGCTGACATTGAGTGCCACAAGAACTGGCAGGACTATGGCGAGACTTCGCCCCAAGCCATCACGAACACACTGTCGTGGTTGCCCTCTTTCCTCGATCGTGCTGAACGCATGACCCTCCGCGACCGCAATTTCCCCTCCATCATCTTCTGGTCGTTGGGCAATGAGAGTGGCGGTGGCGACAACTTCCCCAAGACTTACCAGCACGTGCGTGCCCTCGACTCTCGTCCTATTCACTATGAAGGATCAACCCGTGGACTCCGCCCTGAAGGCACAGATATTTACTCGACCATGTACCCCAATGTGGCAAATGTGGAGAAAGATGCCAATGGCAACCGCGACAATCAGCCCTATTTCATGTGTGAATATGCCCACGCCATGGGTAGTTCTGTGGGCAACCTGCGGGAGTATTGGAACGCCCTTGAGACAAGTAAATATGGTATCGGCGGTTGCATTTGGGACTGGGTAGACCAAACGATTTACAACCCCGCTCTTCTCAAGCAAGGTAAGCGACAACTCACCACGGGTTACGACTATCCTGGTCCTCACCAAGGCAATTTCGTGGCAAATGGTCTTGTTGATGCCGAACGCCAATGGACGCCCGAACTCACGGAGGTGAAGAAAGTCTATCAGTAT
>JBHAFO010000285.1:0-4457 GCA_041856145.1 Alloprevotella sp. | reverse complement strand
TGGGGCTCGAACCCAAGACCCCAACATTAAAAGTGTTGTGCTCTACCAACTGAGCTAGCGAATCTCCATTATTTTCTTAACCGAGTGCAAAGATAGATAATCCTTGCCATCTGACCAAACATTATGGCGCAATTTTTAGAATGGCAAGGTGAAAGTTTCCGCATGGCGCACAAAGCGTATGATGCGTGGGTTGCGCTTAAACGACAGGGGCGCAGCGTTGTAAATCTTCCTGAGCTGATCGGTCATTACAGGCACGGGATAGGCTTCGCCAAGCATCAGAAACATTCCGGGACCTAATGGATTTTCGTAATTGTCCATCACGAATTTTGTTTCCATCTCATTGATTTTGTTCAAAATCTTGATGCCCTGTTTCTTCAAATCGTTGTAGATTTCCTTCGTAGCCGTGCCGTTATTGAGATGGCTATAGTATTGTTGGTCGAGTTCCCACAATTCATTTTGCAACTGCTCTCGCTTGCGGAAAAACTTATAGAGGCGTTCGTTATACTTACCCCCCTTGACTTGTTGGGTGGCATTGTCCACCGTGATTTTCACGGTTCCCGACTCCAACACCACGGGGATTACACTTTCTTTCCCCACATAGAGCTGAACAAACATGGCTGTATCAATCTCGCCAAAGAACTGAAACTCGCCGTGCACCACTTGACAAGAGTCCATCACCCGTGGCGTTTCGGTCGCAAAGTTATCCCGCAAATAGAGCATCTGCCCATTGATTTTAGGCATAGAAGCATTGCCGGCGATATTGTATTGCCCAGCACAGCTACTCAGAGATGCCACCATCACAAAGGAGAGGGCGAGATGGAATATGTTCAACTTTAGTTTCATCTTTGAGCTTACGAGAAATTTTGACAACAGCACTATTGCTCATCGTGATAGCAAAGATAATTCTTAGATTCGACTTTCGGGGTGTCACTTCCCTAAGAAAGGCGCAAAATAAAACTTTTTTGAGATTTGAAAGAGAGTGTGTAAATAATTGACCCTGCGTTTTTAACAGTCGTAAGACTTTGTAACGCACGCACGCCTCAGCACAGTCCGCTTTCCCTCCTCGCTCAATTTTTTTTGGGTGCAACAAAGTTTAACTTTTAAGGATTGAGAATTTCTCTGCGAAAGCTGGCAAAAAATCCGTCAAGGCTCGGAGGTTTTCCGCCAAGGCTTGAAAAAATATCGGCTGGCGCATGGAGAATTTCCTTGATGCGCCAACCAAAAAGCCGATAATTGGGCAAAACAAAGGTCGGAACAGGATTTATAACTGCTCCGACCTTCGTTGCTACTGCAAAGATAACACTTCAAAAGGCGAAATGCAAATGAAGTGTTGCGATTTCTAAAAGACGGCAAGCCAAATGGCAAGCCTTGTCATACTTTGAAGATTGGGAAGTACGCCCGCTCCGTTTACCGTAACCGCAGAGTGTGGGTGCAGTATTTCAGCACCTCGGGGCGGTGGGTCACGAAGATGAGGGTACGCCCTTGTTGTTGCGACATGATGTTGCGAATCACGGTAGCTTCTGTTTCCATATCCAAGGCTGAAGTTGCCTCGTCGAGGAGAAGAATTGGACTACGGCGCAGGAGGGCGCGGGCGATGCTCAACCGCTGCGCTTGTCCCTCGGAGAGTCCGTCGCCTTGCTCCCCGCAACGGGCATCTAAGCCTTCAGGTAATCGCTCCACAAAGGTGGCAGATGCCAAACGGAGAGCTTCGAGCATCTCTGCCTCCGTGGCATCCGGATTGCCGAGGAGAAGGTTATCACGGATTGTGCCTGAAACGAGGGTATTGCCCTGTGGCACGTAAGAGAAGTTGCAACGAGAAAGGGAACTGATCGGTATGGTTTCGCCTTGGCTATTGAAGAGTTCTGCCCTCCCCTCGGTTGGTGTAACAAGGGCAAGAAGCAGACGAATGAGGGTGGTCTTTCCCGAACCTGTTTCGCCCATAATTGCCGTGACCGTATTGGGCGCAAAGGTGTAATGGAAATGCTCAAAAATAAATCGACTGGTGGGTGTGTAACGGAAGGAAACGTTTTCCAAACGAATGCCCACCTGTCCTGCAATGGGTTGGTGGTGTCCACGTTTCTCGAGCGGTATTTTCTCTAATTCCATCAAACGCTCCGTCGCCGTAAAAGCCCCGATGAAAACGGGTACAAAGCGGGTGAGCGTGCGCACAGGTCCTTGGATTTGTGACACCAATTGTACGAAAGCGATGAGTGTGCCATAGGTGATCAACCCAAAACGAAGGTCGTCTATACCCCACACAAAAGCCAAAAGAAAACCTGCAGCAAAGCCAAAGTTCATAATCCCTGCAGAGAAGAGCGAATAGCGGGTGCGCACAATGATGTGCCGACGAAGTTCTTTCTGCAAAATGCTTAAGCGATGGGTCACATAAGAGACGCGTTCCAAGGTTTTAAGTACGAGCGAATGTTGCAAACCCTCTTGAATGGTGCTCTGGATACGGCTTTCGGTATTGCGGACATTATGCGTCAAGCCACGCATACGGTGCATGTATATTTTACTCAGCAGGAGAAAAATAGGGGTGACAACCAGCACAATGACTGCCAACCGCTTGTGCATCAAAAAGAGCACGCAGAACGCTCCCACAAACTGCGCAACGGTGGTAATGAGCGAGGGTAGGCTCTCGGTCAGAAAGAGGACGACATCGTGCACATCTCGCTCTATACGGTTGAGAAGGTCGCCCGAATGGAATTTGCGCAAGCCTCGCCATTCGCTCCCGAGCAATCGGAAGAAGAAGGCACGTTGCATTGCATTCTGCGCCCTCACGCCAAGGGTGGCTTTGACCCAGCGAGAAGCCAAACTACTTGCCACTTGGAGCATCGCTGTCAGTACCAGCAGGGAAATCGATGTGGTGAGCGTCATCCGATTGTCGGCGTGCGTTGCCGTGTCAATCGACACTTTCACGAGCCACACAAACGCCAAATCGAACATTACGCCGAGGAGTCCAATCAAAGTGTTCAGTATCGCCTGTAAACGATAGCCCTTCCAGCTGTTCCAAAGCCAGCTAAGAAGGATACGCAAACTGCTGAGAGGTGGAATTGAGGAGTTCATCGTTTTCGCTGATCTGCCCCCCACATCATCTTACTGCGTAGGGTGGCAAAGAAATGTTGCCGTTGCGTTTTCACAACGAGGGTTTCAAACGGAGCTTTACGCAGGCGCACAGTGAGCTTGTCGCTGAGCGTCTCGCTTCTGCCATCGATTGCCAAGAGGAAATTGCCCGAGCGAGAGCGCACCTGCAAGGCGATTTCGACATCGTCACATAGCACCACGGGGCGAATGTTTAAGCTATGAGGAGCAACGGGAGATAGGCAAAAAGTTTTGGATTGCGGTACAAGAATTGGGCCGCCTACTGAAAGAGAATAGCCAGTAGAGCCTGTAGGTGTACAAACGATGAGTCCGTCTGCCACGTAGTCCGTGAGTTGTTCGCCATCCACGAAGGTGGCAATATCAATAGTGGAGGAGATGTCTGTTTTCAGCACAGCCACATCGTTCAGTCCATAGGGGGCAGATTGCAAAGTAGTGCCTTCTACATTCACTTCGAGCAAGGAGCGTGGCTCCACCACATAGTCGCCCGTTTGCAAATGCTGGAGCGCTGTTTCAAAATCAGCAATAGAAGCATCTGCCAAAAAGCCTAATCGCCCCAGATTAACGCCTAAAATAGGAACGCCCGACGCCCCCACACGAATGGCAGTGGATAGAAAAGTGCCATCTCCACCGAGGGAAAGTGCGAAGTCGGCGCAGGGACAATCAGGCTGTAGCAACGCCACGGAATGGGTTGCCAACAAACCGTTCTGTTTCAGGTAATGAAACACGTCGGCATCTGCCCAAAGCTCAGCTTTTGCCCTTGCCAAAATTGCCAGCACGGCATCGATATTTTCATCGCGTGCTTGCTGAAAACCGTTGCCATAAAGCGCAATGCGCAGAGTGTCGCCTCTTGTGTCTATTCCGTTCTGCATTTTTTAAGATAATTGCAGGAGAGAGTTTCTCGAAATTTCGTAACTTTGCTCAAAGCTAAACGCCTCCCGAAACTTTTTTCTGCCTTGGCATTTTTCTTGGAGGGGCATAACAATATAGCGTAGTGCAATGAAAGGCAATCTTTTGCCTATATCTCCTGCAAATTTACGCTTTTCTATTTTAGATTTGTTCGGTTTTCTATGACAAAATTGAGTGTAAACATCAATAAAGTGGCAACCCTACGCAACGCACGAGGCGGTAACAACCCCAATTTGTTGCAAGTTGCCATCGACTGCGAACGCTTTGGCGCACAAGGCATCACGGTGCACCCTCGTCCGGATGAGCGTCATATTCGCTATGCAGACGTGCGTGCACTCAAAGAACGGGTGACCACGGAATTGAACATTGAGGGATTTCCTTCGGAGGACTTTTGCCAATTGGTCGAGGAGGTTGTGCCTGCGCAGGTGACCTTAGTACCCGACAGTCCG
>JBHAFO010000284.1:0-23160 GCA_041856145.1 Alloprevotella sp. | reverse complement strand
TGTTCCGAACGTATGTCGAATGTATCTTCTACCATTATAATTGCAAAGATAGCATTTTTCGGGCAGATTATTGGACTAAACTTTACTCAGATGGCGCACGGGATACCACACGGAGAGCATGCCGACAAGGATGACCGTGAAGAAAACTGCGACCACGTCCCAAAGGTGCACACTCACGGGATAAGCCCGAACGATGAAGTTATCCTCCGACCCTGCGAGCGTGAGAATGCCCCATGTCTGTTGGGCATAGGACAAGCACAAGCCGACTACAATGCCGATGAATGCGCCAACGACAGAAATCAATGTGCCTGAGAAAAAGAAGACCTGTGCCACTGTTTCCTCCTTAGCCCCCAAGAAACGGAGGGTCTGCATGTCGTCGCGTTTCTCGATGATCAGCATCGATACAGAGCCTATGATATTGAAGCTGGCGACCAAGACGATGAACGAGAGGAAGACATAGGCAACCATCTTCTCCACATTCATCAAGCGGAAGGTGTCCTCTTGCTGTTCAAAGCGGTTCTTCACTTGATAGCCATCGCCCAAACTTTTTTCTAACTGCGCCTCCACATTTGCCTCATCGGCATCAGGGCGAAGTTTCAGTTCTAAGCTCGACACTTGATTAGGCTTCTCAAATAGCGTCTGTGCGAAGTTTAGTGAAGTGAGGATATAGCTGTCGTCATACTTCCGTTGGTGCACTTGAAACACCAATCCGTTGCTCGTCAAATGCGCCACGTTGAAACTCTCCAAAGGGTTGGTCAAATTGATACGCTCACCGGGGCGAGGGGCGCAAATCTCAATCGTTCCATAATCGAGCGTGCCGAAAATACTTGCCAATCCATAGCCCGGAATGCCATACTCCACCTCCGCGGCGTGCAACTCAAAGTTCCTGCGCATCGATGTCCCCGTGTAGAGAATAGAATCAATCTGCGTGACCTTTTGGAAGTTGTCGCTCACCCCCTTGATGTGTATCACTGTCGGTTTTCCCTGAAAGAGAATCAAGGCTTGATCCTCCAAACAGGGTGAGACGGCTTCCACCTCCGAAGTTTTCAATGCCTTGTCAATGGCAGGCGAGGGGTAGGTAAACGTTTTTCCCTCTACTGCCGTGATGCTCAGTTGCGGGTCGAAATGCGTAAAAAGGCTTCCCACAAGGTCGTGGAAGCCGTTGAATACGCTTAGGGTGCATACCATTGCCATCGTGGCAAGCGCAACGCCCACCACCGATATGGCAGAGATGATATTGATGGCGTTGTGCGATTTCTTGGAAAAGAGGTAACGCCGTGCTATGCGGAGTGGGAGTTTCACTTACTTACGGAGCAGTTCATCAATGTGTTCAAGATAATCGATCGAATCGTCGATAAAGAATTTCAACTCGGGAATGATGCGGAGTTGGTGGCGGGTGCGGTTGCCCAAGTCGAAGCGAATGGCAGACGTGTTCTGACGCACGGCTTCCAACATTTCCTCGCCGCGTTCCGAGGGGAAGATGCTGAGATAAATGCGGGCGGAGCTAAGGTCGGGACTGATGCGTACACGGCTCACACTGATGAGCACACCGCCTAAGCTCTGCGTTTGGCGTTGAAAGATTTCGCCCAGCTCTTTCTGCAATAAACGGTCTATTTTTTTTTGTCTGGTTGTTTCCATATATAATATTGTATAGTCGGTGGGACAATGGGGGAGCGTTTGCCCCTTGTTGGCATTGAAAAATGAAAAAGGAGGTTGGGAGGCTCGGTTTGAGTGCTCGCTGGGTGCAACAATGCTCTTGGGATATGTACGCAAAGCGATTGTCCGTCAGTCATTATCGCAGACGCTTAGCCCGAGTGTTCTCACAGTACCTACAAGAAGCGGAACGTTTAATCGCAGGTACTATTTATATGCAAATTTACAGATAAAAACGCTATCTTTGTCCTCCATATCAGAAATCTTTGTTTGCTATTTATGAGAAAGCTGACTATCGAAGAAATGGGACGAATGGATGCTGAGGCTTATCGCCACGCTGAAAAATTGCCCGTTGTAGTGGTCTTGGACAATGTGCGTAGCCTGCACAATGTCGGGGCTGTGTTCCGCACTGCCGATGCCTTCGCCTTGAGCGGACTCTGCCTCTGTGGCATCACTGCCACACCGCCCTCTGCCGAAATTCACAAAACGGCTCTCGGAGCAGAGGATACGGTCGATTGGACTTATTATGCCGATACGCTCGAGGCTGTCAATGCCTTAAAAGCTGAGGGCTATAGGGTGCTCGCAGTGGAGCAGGTGGAGGACAGCACTTCGCTCAGCGATCTCCATCTCTCGCCCAGCGACAAGGTGGCACTTGTGATGGGCAACGAGGTAAAAGGTGTGCGCCAAGATGTGGTAGATGTCTGTGACGGAGCAATCGAGATACCGCAATATGGCACAAAGCATAGCCTTAATGTTTCTGTGTCCGCAGGGATTGTGATGTGGGAAGTACAAAAAAAGATGAGAATACGGGGCGTTGTGAATGACGCGTTGCAGTAGACGGTATGCCATCGCAGGCGTCCCCCGTCTGACCTATCGTTGTTAAAAGAGGATTTGAAGAAGACTTGATTGCAGGCTTTTTCAAATCCTCTCGCTTTCATGGTAGAGTCTATTGGGCATATAGATGCTGAACAAGGCACTCGGTTCTCTCATCTTTCATGCCATCAAAAAGCCTTTTCCTCCGCGGGGAGGATGTCTCCAAAGCATCGCTCAAACATGCCCCAGTAGGCTCAAAAATTTTAGCCCGCAAGTAGGCATTTCTTCATGCGCCTGCTGGATTTTCTTCATGCGCCTGAAGAAATTACAGGAAGGCTTGGAAAAATTTCTCCGAGCCTTGGATTTTTTTGTAGATATATGGAACAAAATTTCTGCTGGCATTCAGTGTTTTGCAAGAAACTGTAAAATTTCAATTTTCAGTATTATTTCAATAATGGTCTCCGCGTACCCTTTTTCCGAGAAGAGCGAGCGAGGACACTCCAAAAACTTTAGGTTCTTTTTTCCCATTAGAAAACAATGTCGTAACTTTGCATTGTTATCATATTTACTCACTTTCAAATCTTTTTATGCTTATGAGAAGAATTTACTCCTTGATCGCATTCCTGCTGATGACCTTCGCTGCTACGGCACAATCGGTCGTGACGCTCGACTTTGCTAACAATGTGTTTGGTATCAGCGCAACAGAGAGTGCAGACCCCTTGACAAAAGAATTTGGCGGGGTTACAATGACTGCTACTAAAGGTGGAAACTCAACACTTCCTCGTTTGGATAAAAACCTATTCCGCTTCTATCAAAACTCTTTGCTGAACCTTTCTGTAAATGGTACTATCACAAGTGTACAATTCGTAGTTGCAAGTGCTACTTACAAGACGACAGACATCACACAAGGCGGTACTGCTTTGACTGGTGATACTTGGACAGGTTCTGCTGCTGGTAGCGTAGAATTTTCATGTGCTAAGCAAGTGCGTCTTGCAAGCATCACGGTGACTTACACTCCCAATGCAACAACTGTGGCTACGCCCACATTCTCTCTCGCTGAAGGTACTTACAACACTGCCCAAAGCGTGACCATCTCTGCAACTGCAGGCGACAACATTTTCTACACTCTCGACGGCAGCGTACCCTCTGAGACTTCAAACCCTTACAACGGTGCGATTTCTCTCGCAACTGAAGGTGTTTACACACTCAAGGCGATTGCGGTAAATACAGCTGGTGAGAAGAGTGCTGTTGCCACTGCGCGTTACACCATCGACCTCCCCGGCGTTCGCGACACCCTCCTCAGCGCAAAATTCCAGACGGTAGGTAACCTCGAAGGCTTCGCCACTGAGATTACTTCGCAGGATAGTGCGTTCAACGTGTGGGCGGTAACACAGTATGGTTTGACCGCAACTGGTTACGTTGGCGGTAAGGCACACGATGCCGAAGGTTGGGCTATCACGCCAAAACTTGACCTTACAAATAAGACAAACGTTGTGTTGAGCTTCGACGAATGGGCTAACTATTTCACCAGTGAAGACACTTTGAAACATCAAACAGGTGTGTTCGTGCGTGTAAATGGCGGTGCTTGGGAAGAACTCACGCTTGCAACTCGCACTGGTAATAACAAGACGTGGAAATCTACAGGCGATATCAGTCTCGACAAGTATAAGGGACAAGCCAATGTAGAGGTTGGTTTCAAGTATGTGAGCACAACAATCAAAGCTGGCACATGGGAGGTGAAAAACCTCGTAGTACTTGCCGACGTGGAATCAGCCACTGGTATCAGCACAGCCGTTGTTGCAGAGCCTACTGTAAACGCCATCTACGACCTCAGCGGTCGCCGTGTACAAAAGGCTGAGCGTGGTATCTACATCATCAATGGTAAGAAAACTTTGGTGAAGTAAGTGCTCCTGCCTTAAAACCTTTCACAGAGACGTTACTTCGGTGGCGTCTCTGTTTTTGATTATACCATGTTCTAGTGCTGAGCACTCAAGCAATTTTTCCATGCAGAAATACCTTTACATAGCCCGCACCATCTTGCACAAAGGCCCGCAGACTCTGCAAGAGATTTGCAACGGGTGGGCTGAACACGACGCCCGGGGAAGAGCCATGCCCGTGAGTACGTTCTACGACAACCGCCGTTATTTGGCAGAACGCTTCGGTTTGCTCCTCGAGCAAGATGGGAGCAGACGATATGTCATTACACATTCGTCGAAGGCTGACCGCCCCCTGCTTCTCCGCATGGTGGAGGGCGTGAGCGAAACGCCCCTCCCCACAGAAGAAGCGTGGCTTCCCCTTTTGGACGAAGCCCGGAGGAGTTGTCTGAAAGTGAGAATGAGTTATGCCTCCCTGCGCCGGCCAGCTTACGAAACAACTCTCGCACCTTACGCTTTGCACACCACGAAACAAGGTAGACGCTATGTGTTAGGCGAGAGTAGTATCCACCAAGAAATTCGTACCTTTGCACTGGAACGGATTGTCGCCTTACAATTATTGCCTCAGCGTTTCACGCCTCCTCTGCGCACCGACTTCTTTGCACGGAGCGTGGGTGCGATGAGTGGCGATGTGCAGGAAGTGGGGACGGTGCGCCTGCAAGCCCATGGCTACCTCGTGCCCTATCTCCGCACGGTGCCCTTGCACGCTTCTCAAAAGGAGGTGGAAGAGGGTGTGTTTGAATGGCAGGTGGCACAGGACGCAGAGCTACTGCGTCTTCTCCTCTCCTTCGGCGCTTTTGCCACGGTATTAAGTCCCGAAAGCCTGCGCCAAGAGGTGCAACAAACCTTGCAGGAAATGCTCAAGAAGTATGAGGAAAAAGCGGTGTAACTGCTCTGTAATCTATGGGAGGCTCTGTCCTGAACGTTCGCGGTGATAATTGACAGGCAGTTGCCTTGCGCACATTTTTATCAAACCATTTGTCATCAGCAGGCGTATAATTTCTCTTTCAGATGGGCATTCACAACCCAGCATCAGTGGATGTCCAGTCCGAGTGGCACTGCATCCGTTAGCACATAAGCATAAGGATTAAAAATAGCTCTCCAAAATGTTACAACAATACTTACAAACAAATCTGCGCCCTTTGCAGGAAAAACTCTTAGGGATGCTCGTGGAAATCGACGCCATTTGTCGCCGTCACCAGATAGACTACTGGCTTGACGGAGGTAGCATTTTGGGAGCAGTGCGCCATGGCGGGTTTATTCCATGGGACGATGATATTGACTTGGCTATGCGGCTGGAAGATTTGCCACGCTTCATGGAAATTGCCCGTAAGGAGTTGCCACCGCATCTCTATCTTGTAGAAGAAAAAGCCAACGGGATGCCTGCGCCCAAAATCAAGGATCGCAATTCTTTTGTGGTCGAGAAGGGCGACTATATGGATACGAACGAGGAACGGGGACTCTTCATCGATATTTTTCCGATGACAGATCATCCCAACATCCCGCCCAAATGGCTCAAACGCCTTGCCAGAATGCACTGCAAGAGCACTTACATTCTCCGCGGTCGGCATCCTTACTCTTGGCACAGTGCCCTGCAGTGGATCTATTTCTCTATGATGCGCCCATTGACAGGCTTTGCGTGGTGGCTTTCATGCCGTCTGTTCGGCACGGGTAAGCGTTTTGCAAATGTGCCAAGCTCTAATATATATGGTACGTCGCACCTCCGTGAAGACATTTTCCCCGTGAAAGAAATAGCCTTTGAGGGACTTCGTTTCCTTGCTCCCGCCAATCCTGACGGCTATCTCCGCAATCTCTACGGCGATTATATGCGTATTCCTCCTCCCGAGAAGCGCAAGTCGCACGCCCTTTTCTATATGGTAAATCTCACAGAACAATGATGAAACGTTTCAGAGCTTGGTTACGCAAAGATGCCCACGTTCGTTTGGAAGGTTTGGACATCTTCAAATACATCGGTCCCGGCTTGCTTGTGACAGTAGGGTTCATCGATCCGGGCAATTGGGCGAGCAATTTTGCCGCAGGATCAGAATATGGTTACACACTCCTTTGGGTTGTAACGTTGAGTACCATCATGCTGATTGCCCTCCAGCATAATGTGGCACACTTGGGAATTGTTACAGGACTTTGTTTGAGCGAAGCCACGCAGAAATATGTGCGCCCGCTCATTGGACGTCCCATCATCGTGAGTGCCATTCTGGCGAGCATATCCACTTCTTTGGCTGAAATTCTCGGTGCTGCCATTGCCTTGCAAATGCTCTTCGGTATACCCATCGTTTGGGGATCTATACTGACCACGGTTGCAGTGTGCATTCTTCTTTTCACCAACTCCTACCGCAAGATTGAACGTGCCATTATTACCTTTGTGTCTATGATAGGACTATCGTTCATCTACGAGCTGTTCCTGGTAGACATCGACTGGCCTGCGGCAACGCAGGGGTGGGTTGTGCCGAGCGTACCCGAGGGGAGTTTGCTCATCATCATGAGCGTGTTGGGCGCAGTGGTGATGCCGCACAATCTCTTCCTCCACAGCGAGGTGGTGCAAAGTCGCAAAATCAATGAGAAGGGCGAGGAGGCAATAGAGAAAACCCTCAAGTATGAGTTTATTGATACGCTCTTTTCTATGATTGTTGGTTGGGCGATCAACAGTGCGATGATACTTTTGGCTGCGACCACTTTCTTTGCCAACGACACCCGTGTGGAAGAATTGCAGCAAGCGCAAGCCTTGCTCACACCTCTGCTTGGCAACAACGCTGGCAATATTTTTGCTATCGCTCTCCTGCTGGCAGGTATCTCGAGTACCATCACCAGTGGAATGGCTGCAGGTAGTATTTTCGCTGGACTCTTTGGCGAAAGCTACGACTCCCACGACCGCCACTCCATCATCGGCGTACTGCTCTCTTTAGGGTTGGCGCTGCTTGCCATCGTCTTCATCGGCAATCCCTTCAAAGGCTTGATTTATTCGCAGATGCTCCTCAGCTTGCAACTCCCTCTCACCGTCTTTCTGCAAGTCTACCTGACCTCCTCCAAACGGGTCATGGGAAAATATGCGAATCGTCCCCTCAATGCGGCATTCCTCTACTCCCTCGCCATCATTGTCAGTGCACTTAATATTTGGCTCTTTATTGATAGTTTGTAGGGGCGATGGAAGAAGTTCTATCCTTAGCCTACTTTTTCTTCGTTCATAGATAAAAAACCTTCGTTCGTCGATTTTGGACAGAAAAAATAGCGGGGACAGGTTTCTTTTTAGGAGGAATAAATTAAATTTACTACGTGTTTTTCATAATAATAGATTTAAGGTTAAAATTTGGGTTGCAGCGGCAACCCTTTTTTATGCACTATTCTCTCTCTTGTTCGCGCTGGAAATAGTCAGAGAGAAGGAGGAGGATTTGCGATGAGTGGTTCGCCGAGAATGATGGGCACTGTTCTTATTCTCTGAAGTGCGGGCTTGGACAAAGCATAAGTATCTGTGTGCCATGACCTGCCTACACAATAGATGCAACACGATTGATTGTTAGCCATTGTTACGGGTGCTTAGGATAGATGTCCCATTCTTCTTAACTCTCCTTGCGCAAAGTAAGAACACGCTTTGCGCAGGAAATTTTGCTGGTCTGCGGAGAGGTTTTTCCTAAAAGGCGTGGGGAAACTTTAGAATGCACTGTGTTTTATATAATTTCTGTCAGGAATTATATAAAACACAGTGCATTCTACATAGATTCTGACAGAAACTAAACTTTTTCTGCGCCTCCAGCCGAAAATCTAAGCTCTCCAGCCGAGAATGTTAGCGCAGGAATGGGATTTTGTAGGTGCAGGGCAGAATGGTCGTGGTGCGAGGGCTGGTATTCGGTGGTGTAGGGAGGAAATTTTGTTGGCGGAGATTGGAGATTCTTATGGCAGGAGAAGTGGAGTTTTGTGGTGCAAGGAGGAGTCGGTTGTTGGGGGTTCTTGTCTTAATAAGATGCTTGCACGTATAATATGTTATGTATGCTCTCTAACCTCAGACCACTGAAAAGGGGAGAAGGAGGGAGAATTTTTTATTGAGAACCCCTCTGTTTTGCTTGTCATAGTTAGCATTTAAGCTCAAAAGGTTAGGTTTTTATTTATAAAAACAAGACGTGTTGTTTAGGCTATATTGCTGTAAATCAGTTGATAGGTGTTTTCCGTAATTTACATTTATGAGTTTTGTAATGTCTAACTATCATTTGGCGAGAGGTTAAGTGCTAACTTTGCAAGTGAACAACAATAGAACTGCGCTTAGGCTCTTCGTAGACTTAGCGCAGATGATAACGATAAATTTCAGCGGTATGAAGAAAATGTTGCTGTCGCTCTCCCTGATGCTTATGGCACTCACGGCTGGAGCACAAAAACTGAAATCGCCCAATGGTCAAATGGAGATGAATTTTGCCTTGGACGCTAATGGGCGACCAACCTACGACCTCTCTTTCAAGGGGTGTGCAGTGATTAAAACATCTAAGCTCGGTATTGAGCTGAAACAGGAAGATCCTAATAAAGCCACCGACTTTGAGTTCAAAAACTTCGGCGATGCAGCCAAGTTGGCGCAGAAGGCTGACTTGATGACAGGCTTCCGCATCACAGATACAAAGACTTCGACAGTCGATGAGACGTGGCGTCCTGTGTGGGGCGAGGAGAGTAGCATCCGTAACCACTACAACGAATTGGCTGTGACGCTCCAACAAGATAAGAATGAACGCTACATCGTGTTGCGTTTCCGCTTGTTCGACGATGGATTGGGCTTCCGCTACGAATTCCCCGAGCAGAAAAATCTGACTTACTTTGTTATTAAAGAAGAGCGCACTGAATTTGCAATGGCTGGCGACCACACAGCTTGGTGGTTGCCTGGTGATTACGACACGCAAGAGTATAGCACGACAACGAGTAAGCTTTCCGAAATTCGTGGCAAGATGAAAGAGGCTGTGACGCCCAATTCTTCGCAAACGCCTTTCAGCCAAACGGGTGTGCAAACAGCCTTGATGATGAAGAGCAACGATGGTTTGTACATCAACATCCACGAAGCTGCTTGCTTGGACTACGCAACAATGCACCTCAACCTCAACGACAAAACGATGACGTTCGAGAGCTGGCTCACCCCCGATGCTCGTGGCGACAAGGGTTACCTCCAAGCCCCTTGCACTTCGCCTTGGCGCACAGTTATTGTAGGTGATAAAGGAGCTGACATTCTTGCCTCTCGCATCACGCTCAACCTTAACGAGCCTTCAAAGATAGAGGACACGAGTTGGATCAAGCCTACGAAATACATCGGCGTATGGTGGGATATGATTACAGGTAAGGGCACTTGGGCTTACACGAACGACCTCAGCACTGTTCGCCTTGGCGAAACAGACTACACGAAGACCAAGCGTAGCGACAAGCACTCTGCCAATACTGCCAACGTGAAGAAGTACATCGACTTTGCAGCCGAGCACGGTTTCGATGCAGTGCTTGTGGAAGGTTGGAACGAAGGCTGGGAAGACTGGTACGGCAAGGAAAAATTCTACGTATTCGACTTCGTGACTCCTTACCCCGACTTCAATGTGGCAGAGCTTCGTGACTATGCCAAGGCAAAGGGGGTTAAGATCATGATGCACCACGAGACTTCAGGCTCTACGCAGAACTACGAGCGACATCTTGATAAGGCGTATCAATTTATGGTGGACAACGGTTACACTTCCGTAAAGAGCGGTTATGTGGGGAACATTCTTCCTCGTGGCGAGCACCACTACAGCCAGCCCATCAACAACCACTATCTCTACGCCATCCAGAAGGCTGCCGACTATAAGATTATGGTCAATGCCCACGAAGCCACTCGCCCAACTGGTGTGTGCCGTACTTATCCCAATTTGATTGGTAACGAAAGTGCACGTGGCACGGAATACGAAGCCTTCGGCGGTAACAATGTGGACCACACCACGATTTTGCCTTTCACTCGCCTTATCGGTGGTCCAATGGACTATACGCCTGGTATCTTTGAGCCAGACTGCTCTAAAATGGGTAGTGGCAACAACAGCCGTGTGCGCACCACTCTGGCACGCCAGCTCGCACTCTATGTGACAATGTACAGCCCCTTGCAAATGGCTGCCGACATTCCCGAAAACTATAACCGTTTCCTCGATGCCTTCCAATTCATCAAGGACGTAGCCCTCGATTGGGACAAGACACTTTACCTCGAGGCAGAGCCTGGCGACTATGTGACCATCGCTCGCAAGGCTAAGGGCACAGAAAATTGGTTCGTAGGTTGCACAGCCGATGAGAACGGACATACTTCCAACCTCTCGCTCAACTTCCTCACTCCAGGTAAGAAGTACGAAGCTACAATCTATGCAGATGCCAAAGATGCTTCTTGGGACAAGAATCCTCAAGCCTACACCATCAAGAAGATGACTGTAACGAGCAAAACAAAGCTCACACTGAAGGCGGCATCAGGTGGTGGTTATGCCATCAGCATCATTGCCAAATAACATCCTCTAAGCAATTAGTTAAACAAAGCGCCCTCCACCTCTGCGTGGAGGGACTTTCTCACAAATAAATCCTTATGGAAAAGAGAACTTCCTTTAGATTTCTCACAGCGATGGCTGCAGGTGCACTTGTGTCCATCTCTGCTGTGGCACAGCAAACGACTGTGAAGGGACAGGTGGTCGATGCCGCTGGTATGCCAGTTCCTTATGCAACGGTGGTAGTGAAAGGTACTGCCACGAGCGTGAACACGGACGACAATGGTTTCTTCAGCGTAAAAGTCAATCCTGGCGCAACGCTTCGTATCACTTACATTGGCTATGTTTCGCAGGAAGTGAAGGCGACGCCCAACATGGTTGTGACGCTTGAAGAGACCAACACCTTGAATGAGGCCGTGGTTATCGGTTATGCGAAGGTAAAGAAGAGCGATGCCACAGGTTCGCTCACTGCCATCAAGCCCGATGAAATGACCAAGGGCGTAACGACCAATGCGCAGGACATGCTCGTTGGTAAGGTGGCAGGTGTGACTGTTACAAGCGGAGGCGGTACGCCTGGTGGTGGATCAACGATCCGTATCCGTGGTGGTTCTTCGCTGAACGCTTCGAACGATCCGCTGATTGTTATCGATGGTTTGGCAATGGACAACAATGGTGTTCAAGGACTTGCCAACCCACTTTCGATGGTAAACCCAGAGGACATCGAGAGCTTCACCGTGCTCAAGGATGCTTCGGCTACGGCGATCTATGGTTCGCGCGCCTCTAATGGTGTAATTATCATTACTACCAAGAAGGGGCGCAAAGGTTCTGCTCCTAAGGTGACCTACAGCGGTTACGTTTCCTTTGGTACTGCCCGCAAGAAGTACGATGTTCTTTCTGGTGATGAGTTCCGTGCTTATGTGAATAGCTTCGGTACGCCTCCAGCAGACCTCGGCACAGAGAACACCGACTGGCAAGACTTGATTTATCGCACTGCCGTGAGCACAGACCATAATGTGAATATCTCAGGCGGTATTGGCAATTTGCCCTATCGTGTGAGCTTTGGTTACACGAATGAGAACGGTATTCTCAAGACCTCTAACTTCCAACGCTACACGGCAGCTGTGAATCTCTCGCCCTCTTTCTTTGAGGACCATTTGCAGGTGAATGTGAATGCGAAGTATATGCACGCCAAGAACCGTTTTGCCGAAGGTGGCGCAGTGGGCTCTGCTTTGGCGCAAGATCCAACTCGTCCTATTTATGATAGCGAGTACGAAACCACTGGCGGTTATTGGCAGAATCTGCTTAGCTCTACGGACAAGGCACTTTCGACTTGGCGCAGTGGAGTGACGAACAGCAACTCGCCACAGAACCCCTTGGCACAGCTCGATTTGAAGGACGACCGTTCAAATGCGAACTCTTTCATTGGTAATGTCGATCTTGACTACAAGCTACACTTCTTCCCCGATGTACGCATTCACGCATCTTTGGGTGGTGACTACTCCGAAGGCTTGCAAGAAACAACGGTTTCTCCCTATTCTTTCGGCAACAACTATTACGGCTGGAACGGGATCTCACGCTCGTATAAGTATAACCTTCAAGGAAATATCTATGCGCAGTATCTGAAAACCTTTGGCATGCACACTCTTGACGTAATGGCTGGTGCCGAGCAACAGCACTTCCGTCGCACCACCTTCAGCGAGGGCGCAGGCACAAACTGGAGCAATGGTTATGCAATCGTTGATGGGCAGTTGGTGGGACAAGGCACAGCCACTGAATATACCCCCACTTACCGCGCCAACACGAAGCATATTTATCGTAACTCGCTCGTGTCGTACTTCGGGCGTGTGAACTATACGCTCATGGACCGCTACCTCTTTACAGCTACTGTACGTGCCGACGGTTCTTCTCGCTTTGCCGAAGGACATAAGTGGGGCGTCTTCCCTTCTTTCGCCTTTGCGTGGAAAATGAAGGAGGAGGCTTTCCTTAAAAATGTGGCTTGGGTCGATGACTTGAAGCTCCGCCTCGGTTGGGGTATCACGGGACAGCAGAACATTGGTTACGACTTCTATTATGTGACCCGCTACGTTACAGGTAATAGCTATGCGCAGTATCCCCTCGGCGATACTTACTATACCATCGCTCGCCCTGAGGTAACAAATAAAGACCTCACTTGGGAAAAGACCACCACTTGGAATGCAGGTTTCGACTTCTCATTCCTCAATGGCCGCATTGATGGTACGATCGACTACTACCTCCGCAACACGAAAGACCTCATCAGCGCAGTGGCTCGCCCCGCAGGTGTGGACTTCAACAACTTCAAGATTATGAACGTTGGCTCGTTGCGCAACACAGGTTTGGAATTCACAGTGAATGCTCGCCCTATCGTTTCGGAAGACTTCACTTGGCAGGTGACTTACAACGTGGGTTGGAACAAGAACAAGATTACGGCATTGAACACGGGCGCGAGTGCTATCCTCACAGGCGACGACACTTCTCGTGGCGGTAAGGTGCAAGCGCACATCGTAGGCGAAGCGGCTAACAGTTTCTACGTCTTCCAGCAGGTTTATGACCAGAACGGCAAGCCCATTGAAGGCGTGTTCGTAGACCGTAATGGCGATGGCAAGATCACTGACGACGACCGCTATGCTTACAAGAAGCCCGATGCTGACGTGACAATGGGTATGACTAACAAGTTCCTCTATAAGGCTTGGGACTTTAGTTTCACCCTCCGTGCCAGCTTGAACAACTATGTTTACTACGACTTCTTGGCGAACAATGCTTCGGCAAGCTACTATTCCAACAGTGCTTACCGCAACACCACCGCAGAGGCTATTGCCGTAGGTTTCACAGGCAAGAGCGATATTGCACACCGTAGCGACTACTTCGTGCGCAATGCCTCTTTCCTTCGTTGTGACAACATCACTTTGGGCTACAGCTTCCGTAATCTCTTCAAGGGTGGCAAGTATGAAGGCATCGCAGGCCGTGTGTATGCCACAGTACAAAACCCCTTTGTGATCACGAAGTACGATGGTCTTGATCCAGAACTCACAGCAGGAAAGGGCGTAGACAGAGATATTTATCCTCGCCCAACGACTTTCCTTCTCGGTGTGAACCTCCAGTTTTAATTAGTAAGCACATATAATATGAAACGCATATTTTCAAAAATCGCTCCCTCTGCACTCGCCATCGCACTGGCGCTGGGAGCTTCCTCCTGCGCCAACGATCTGGAATTGAGCATCGAGGACCCACAGACGAACACCAAGTTCGATGCCAACGCTCTGATGGCAAAGATTTATGGTAACTTGTTCCTCACAGGTGTAGATGGTCCCGCAGGAAATGCCGACTTGTCGAAGTATAGCAACGAAGGTAATACCGCCTTCTACCGCCGTATCTTTGAAGCCAATGAGTTGCCCACAGACGAGGTGATCTGGACTTGGCAGAACGACCCAGGTATTCCAGAAATCACCAACATCAGCTGGAACTCTTCCCACTCGGCTACGGACGAGATGTACTATCGCTTGATGTTCAACATCACGCTCTGCAACTCTTTCCTCGACAACACAGCA
Organism: Alloprevotella sp.; assembly: GCA_041856145.1. Taxonomy (GTDB): domain Bacteria; phylum Bacteroidota; class Bacteroidia; order Bacteroidales; family Bacteroidaceae; genus Alloprevotella. The sequence continues at coordinate 8,730 of JBHAFO010000284.1, read as the reverse complement.
GGAACGACCGACGCTTCCGTACTTGTGAACCGTGCCGAGGTGCGCTTCATGCGTGCCTTGCACTATGCCTACTACTGCGACCTCTTTGGCAAAGCACCCTTCAAGACAACTGTGGACGAGACTTTGCCCGTAGAGAAAAGTCGCAAAGAGGTTTACGACTATGTGGTGTCTGAACTCAAAGACATCACTGGCGAAGGCACAGGCACTGAGATTTTGCCCGAAGCTGGCGCAGCCGAATATGGCCGTGCGGATAAGGGTGCAGCTTGGATGCTCTTGAGCCGTATGTACCTCAATGCACAAGTTTACACAGGCACTGCCGATTGGGCAAATGCGGTAACTTATGCAGAGAAGGTGATTAACAGCGGGGCTTACGCCTTGAACACGACTAAACTCAACGGCTATACCGCCTATGAGCAGCTCTTCATGGGCGACAACGGTGAGAACTCCAACGCCCGCCAAGAGATTATTTTCCCCATTCGTTGCGATGGTTTGAAGTCGCAAGGCTATGGCGGTTCAACCTATGTGATAGCTTCAACCCGTGGTAGTGGTACTCCTGATGCAGGCTTGTCCGCTTCGGCTTGGACCTGTAACCGCGCTCGCGAAGCAGGAGTGTTGAAGTTCTTCTCTTCTTTGAGCGCAGTGCCTCTCACTGCCACTACTTCAGTGAAGGACGTGCAAACTGCTGCAGGCGACGACCGTGCGCTTTTCTATGCTGGTGCAGACGCAGACGGCAACAACCAACGTACTGCCACGACCAACAAGAAGACCACTTTCACCTCTGGTTTGAGCATCGTGAAGTGGAGCAACCTCTATGCAACAGGCGGTACGCCCTCACACGGCACATTTGCTGATACTGACATTCCTTTCCTCCGCTTGGCAGAGGCTTATCTCACCCGTGCAGAAGCCAACTTCCGCCTGGGCGCAGGTAACACAGCGGTGTTGGCAGACTTGAATCTCATTCGTAGCCGTGCCAATGCCACAGCTCTCACCACTGTGGATGAGCAGACAATCTTGGACGAGTGGAGTCGTGAGTTCTACTTTGAAGGTCGCCGTCGCTCCGATCTCGTACGCTTCGGCAAATTCACTTCAAGCTCTTACGTGTGGGACTGGAAGGGTGGCGTTTACGCTGGCACAGGCGTGGCTTCACACTACAACATCTTCCCAATTCCATACGATGAGATCACGACCAACAAGAACATGACACAAAACCCAGGTTATTAAGAAACCGTCTTCGGTGGGCTTTTGTCCACCGAAGAACATAGCAAATCGAATATGAAAAAGTTTTTCTATCTACTGGTAGCCCTGGTTCTTCCCCTCGCACTCGTTTCCTGCGACGAAGACCGAGATAGCAATCCCGTGTTTCAAACGCCTACAACGTTTGTGCTCAACACACCTCCCGATGCTGCCAATAACACCTATGTGTTGGAGCATTCAGATTCTATCATCTTGACCACGTCGCAACCCGATTATGGTACGACGCTCTCCACTCTTTATCAGGTGCAAGTGAGTTTGGACGGGACAACGTTTGCTACGATGTCTACGACCTACACAACGGCTCGCCTTGCCATTGATCCTGCAGAGCTGAACGATAGCATTCAGCAGCTCGCTGGCTCTTCATTCACTGCGACAGAAATGCCTATCTATGTGCGCTTACAAGCCAAGGTGAATGGCACTGATAGCTTGGGTAATATTTATAGTAATGTGGTGACCCTGCCCAAAGTGCTCCCATACGTGAAAACCGTAACTCTGAGCTTGCCCACAACGATGTATGTCATCGGTAGCTTCTCTCCATCTTCTTGGACATGGAGCAATACCAAGGCAATGGCGCCTATCGTACAGGTGGACGGTGCTTTCTATGGTGTCTACTACTTTGCTGCAGGCGATATGTTCAAAGTGGGATACGAGTTCGACAACTGGAGCGAAGTGAAGGGTTACAACCAAGTGACCATCGACGACAAGGCTGGCGCAGGTATCACTGGCGAGAACGGTAATGATGGCGACAACCTCAAGGTCACAAACGCTGGCTGGTACACCCTGGTGGTTGAAACAGCGATTTCTGGTGGTGCTTACACTTATACTGTAACTATCCGTCCTGCTGAAATCTACTTGATGAACCCTGCTCCTGGTTCTTGGAGCACCAGCAATTCGGCTGCGAAGTTCACTGTTCCAACGAGTGGCACAGGCGAGTTCGTCTCTCCAACGCTCACTGCCACAGATAGCAATGTGCGTATAGCCGTGAACACAGGTTTGAGCGACTGGTGGCGTTCAGAGCTGACGCTCTATCAAGGCACAACGCTCCACTTCCGCCAAAACAGCGACAACGTTATTAACAGCTGGGCTGACGTGAGTGCCGACTATGTGATGAATGCCGGTGTGGGCAACACCATTGCCTTGGACTTCATCAACCTCACGGGTGCAATTCGCTAATAGATCATTCTCACAAGGGCATCGGGGTGCAACCTCGCTCTGCCGATGCCCTTACCTTTTTATAAAAGCAAAGCAATGAAACAATATATCCTCCCTCTCATCGCATTGGCAGGCATTGGCTTGACAAGTTGTGACGAAGACTATACCGATTGGGCAAAGCCTCAAAGCTACGACCAAGAGGCTTCCACGGCAGCAAAGACCCTCACTGCTGTAACGGGTTCAAGTTCTGGCACAACCTACGATGCCACAACAACGGACACGCTCCATCTCTTGAGCATCTCTGCTACGGGTAGCTATGCCATTGATAGCGTGCTTATCAACGACAGCTATGCCGTGCCATTCACCCTCAAAGGCGACTCCGTGTTGGTTACAAAGACGCAACTCGACAGTGTTGTCTATCAGGCATATTTCTCGCAAGCCTCCACACAACGCACCCTGAGTGTGAAAGCTAAAGGTGCAGTGATTGACGCTTCGGGACAAGCCCTTTTGGTGACAGCGCCAGCACAGTCGTTTGTCTACACCACCTCCTCGGCTGTACCCACAACGGAGAGTGCCTACTATTTGGTAGGTTCTATGAATGGTTGGAACTTGGCAGGCAAGGGAAATCCAATGACCGACAATGGCGACGGCACGTTCAGTGCCACGTTCACCACAACGGGCGACTGCTATTATAAGATTTTCGGGCTCGCAGGCGTGAATGCCTCCAACTGGGATGCGGGCATGGGTGCGCTGACAGGGCAAGACGAAACAACGCCCAGCTTCATCCATTGGACAGCACAGCTCGGCAAGCAACCCGAAGCGCTTTACATCAAAGAGGCAGGCACTTACACTGTGACCCTCGATGCTGTAAATTGGACGTACAAATACGAAAAGCAATAAGTGTCAAAGCCTCACGCTTCCGCAACATATTGTTTGTCGCAGAGCGTGGGGCTTTTTCTTTCATATAATACCCTTCAAAGATGAAACGCCATTCTTCTCTCCTCTTCGCCTTGGCATTGGGCAGTAGCGTAGCCTTGGCACAAGTGCCTCGCCAAAGCACGGACGTGCTCTTGCAAGGCTTTTATTGGGAATCGCAAAAGGTTACAAGTTGGCAACAACTGACCACTGAAGCCCCTACACTCGGCAAGTATTTCACGGGCATATGGTTGCCTCCTTCTGCTTCGGCAGAGGGCGACAACACTGTGGGCGGTACAAACGTGGGCTATCACCCTCGCATTTGGAACAATCAGAACTCCACGTGGGGCACTGCCGATGATCTGAAAACCCTCATCACCACTTTGCACAGCAACAATGTGAAGGTGATTGCCGACATCGTTGTAAATCACCGTGGCGGTTATACCTCTTGGCTCGACTTTGCGCCAGATGATTTCGGCACTTATGGCAGTTATCAACTCACGGCTGCCGATGTGTGTAACACGGACGAGGTGAACACGGACACCAATGCTGGTATTTATTACGGCAAAGCCACAGGTGCTGCCGACACGGGCGACAACTGGGCTGGGGCACGCGACCTTGATATGACTTCGACCAATGTGCAGAACGCCGTGACGGCTTATCTCTCTTGGCTCAAGGGCGAGTACGGTTACGATGGTTTCCGCTACGACCTCGTGAAAGGCTACAACGGCTCTTACGTAGGGCTTTTCAACGATGCCACCTCGCCTTGGCTCTCTGTGGGCGAGTATTGGGACGGCGGTTACGATGCGGTGAATAATTGGCTCAAGGCAACAAGCTATAAATCTATGGCTTTCGACTTCCCTGCGAAGTATGCCATTTTCAACAATGGTTTGGCGCAAGGCAATTTCAGTAACATGTCGTGGACAGACCTCACCATCAGCAAGGCACGTCCCGCTGGGCTTATTCACCATTCGAGTACCCGCCCTTATGCCGTGACCTTTGTGGATAATCACGACACCTATCGGGACAATAATAAGTTCACCGGCAATGTTGGTCAAGCCTATGCCGTGTTGATGGCATCCGCTGGCATTCCAATGGTGTTCTATCCCCACTGGCAAAGCGACCAAGCCACGATTACTGCGCAAATATCTTGTCGCAACGTGGCAGGCATTCATAGCGAAACAGATGTAGATGTTACACAAAAGAGTACCTACTACGAGAGTTATTCCTACGGCACAGCGGGTACGCTCATCTGTCGCATCGGAGCATCAGCCCCTACCACTGTTCCCTCGGGCTACTTCCTCGCTGCCTCTGGCACGAACTGGTGGTACTATCTCCCCACTGCGCTTCAAGACGCCCTCACGGGTATCGAACGCATCGACACGCCAGCGGCGCAAACCTCCTCTGCCGCCTACGATCTCAGCGGTCGCCGTGTGAGTGAAACTGCCAAGGGCGTCGTTATTCAGAATGGGAAAAAGGTTTTGAAGTAAGCCTATACAGAATGCCTCCTAATTCTCTTTCGTCCTCCTCCAGCGGGGAAACTTCGAGAAGAAAGGGAGCATCTTACAACAGCTCCTCCTTGCTCAGCCAAAGCCGAGCAAGGAGGAGTTGCTTATATATATTATAGGTGTTCAACCGAAGTTCTTTTCCGAAGAGACGGTTAAGCACCTTCTTCTCAAAAGCTATTTGCCACAAGTCCAACGAGTATGGCAATGGCAAAGCTACTCAATGTACCAATCAGCACGTATTCCGTGGTGCGAATGTCTCGTGCCTTGCTAAGCTCGCCAAAGCGAAACACCGACTTGGCTGCTAAGAGAAAGCCGATCGCCTCGAAATTGCCGATGAGAATGAAGGTGAGAATCAGGAGTCGCTCCAAATAGCCAATCCACTTGCCTGCATTGGGCAGAGAACTGCTTCCTAACTCACCTGTCCATCTGTGGAAAAACATGGTGAGGAGTAGCGATGATGGTTTTAATACGATGAGATAGGCGATGCCGAATGCCCAAACTTTTGGATTCTCCCAGATAGAGAGCAAAACATCAGCGGGTATCGACCCATCGATAGCCCAGTTCCATAAGGCGACGACAACCACAAGATGGAGCAGTTGGTCAAGCAGAAAGGACGGAATGCCCTTGCGCATCTTCTTTGTCTTCAGCCAGTCGATGCAGAAGTGGGAGAAGAAAATCGCAACAGGGACTTGCCATAAATACCAATCGCCAACCACGATATAGGCAAGCATGGCGTGTATCGCACTATGCAGGAAAAGCCATGCCAACCCTTGCCAGCCCTTTTCACGCTTGCCCTTGCACATGGCATCGCTTTGCAATAAAAAATCTGCCATGATGTGGGCAAAGATTAACCGCACCAAGATTGTAAGTTCCATTGCTATAGCTGATTTTTGATAAGACTGCGACAGCGATTCAGATAAGGCTTGATCAACGCCTCTCCCCCTCGTCGCCAGAGATTGCTGATGGCTTGCTGACTTTTCTGCATGCGTTTGGCAATTTCTCGCTGGGGCTGGTTGTGCAAAAGACCAAGGTAAATGGCTTCGGCTTGGACAGCTGTCCACCGTGAAATCACATCGTCCAAAAAGGGCATGGTGACTTCTAATTCTGCGTTGAGCGATTCCCAGGGCGTTGCCACCACCAAGCGTTTGTCCTTGATACTATCCAGCCCTCTGCCAGAGAGATGAAAAGCCTCTCCATCGGACACAACGATGTTTTCCTTGCGGTAATCGATTGTACCAACACCAACGGACAAGCGAGCGTCCCAAGTCGTAGCGTTTTTAGGAGGCGTGTGCGCAATCAAGCCCGCGCGTATCAAAACGGCAATGTCTATGCTCCTTTCTGCCTCTTCAACAAGAATCTGAAAACTGTCGCCACGGAAAAATTCAATCTTCAAAGCGGACATCGTTTGCACCTCCTCTGCCACTTCTTTAAGAGTGAGGAGGAGTTGATCTTTTTCCTCATAGGAGAGGGTTGAAGACGCAACGATGTCGCCTGTGATAACGCCTTTTATTTGCATATCTCTATCCATTATAATAAATCCTTGGAGCATGGCAAAGATAATACATCTTCCTCAGAAAACAACGCATTTCAGTTGTTTTTTTAAATTCAACGCATTTCGATTGTTTTCCCAGAATCAACGCGAATGGGTTGATTCCTCAAGCTCCACACCGATGAACTAATTTTCCAAATCCAACCGAACGGCGTTGCTTTCTCTGCATACGAAATTTGCCTTTGGACATTCGGAGAAATTTTATCATCGTACTCTCTCCTCCGCATGGCATAGCGCAAACAAGATGCCCTTTCCTATAACAGCTCGTTCGATAAGGAGAAATTCTCCCCCGCACCTCCAGTCGAAAATATCAGGGCAGGGAGAAAAGTTTTTATGCGTAGAGAAGAAAGATGTATGGCGCAATCGGAAAAGATTTCGTACCTTTGCTGTGCAAACAAGCCTCGGGCCAGACTGGATTTGACAGCGGGTCGGAAGGATATGTAAGCACGCAGTGCGCTGTTGGTGGGCACTTAAATCTCGACCTCCGAACTTTTTAACTGGCAACAACAACTACGCTCTTGCTGCTTAATCTGAAGAATAGTAGGATTGCTTAGGTCTGCACCAGGTGCGGACGCAAGACATCGCCCAAGTGCCCTGTTCCCGAGGCGGCTTGATACGGCGGTGCAGAAAAATCGGGGATAGCTCTTGATGGCCTCGCACTGAGGGCGAAACTTTTAGAGGCTAAGGCGTTGGTTGGTGGCTCTGGTCTTGCCAACGCTCGACAATTAAGGCAGAGATAAGCGTGTAGAAAGCCTATGTTTTCCCCGTTTGGACGAGGGTTCAATCCCCTCCTGGTCCACATAAGAGTAGCAGACAATCAATTTTATTGGTTGTCTGCTACTGCTTTATGGGGTAAAATTGGCAGGAGAGGCGAGCGGAAAGGGCTGTAGCCTCTTGTCCTTCTGATAAAGAAGCACCCTCGATAAATTGCAAGGTAGCAAAGTATCGAGGGTGGTGCTATTTTATTTAGTCAGACCATTCTTTGGAGTCCCAACCGCCGTTCTGCTTAGGTGCCCAAGCGTCGTTGGTTCTTTTGTCCTTATTGATAGACGTAGCCAAGAAGTTTCCTGGAGTGTAGCCTATTGCTGTAGATAAAGGCTTGGTATACTGTTTCATATTTGTCTTTCGTTTGGAGTTTGCTCACCCTCCGAAGAGGGTGAGCGGTTAGAGATTAAAAAAGTACCTTTTTCCCATTAACAATATAGATGCCCTTGCCAGGACTTGTCACACGGCGACCGCTGAGGTCGTAGATAGGTGCTTCGTTGCCACTCTCTGCACTGACACGGTTGATACCTGTTGTAAGATCGTTGAAATCAAGAGAGAAACCATTTGCTCCAGCTGGGAGTGAAGGAATCTCGGCAGTGCTGAAGTAAGCACGGAAAGGCAAGATTCTTGTGCCAGAGTACTTGTAGAAGCCCAATGTAACAGGTGTCTCGATTGAGCGACCGAAGGTCATCACAGACTCAGCTTGCACAGTCTTCACAATGTAGTTGCTCTTGAACAAGCCTGTGGGTTCTGCGCTTACAGGAGCTGTTGTGCCAATGTTAAACACCACGGAGTCTGCACCTGTTTCGCTAACGAGCAACATGGGCGTGCCTGCTGGAATGTCGGTAGAAAGCTCTGTCATCGTGGCATGGGTAGTGCCTGTGCGATGCGCTACGTTGTAAGCCTTAACGCCGTCAGTGTTAATACTTACGGGGAAGGGGAAACAAGCTGTGGCGTAGCTCTTGTTTTCGTGCGCATTCAGTCGCACGCTCAAGCTGGTCGCACGCTCCAAAGACCACTGACCTGTGCCGTTGTAATCCTTTGAGTAGGTGTGAACTCTGTGACGCTCTTCTGGCCAATAGAATAAGAAACTATTGTCGCCCGTACCTGTTTGGAAATATCCCTTGCCTGCGCCAGCCACGCTCATTGTCACCTCTTGAACAGTGCCATTATTGGCATAAGCGGTAGTGTTGTTACCAGTAGTTGCAATTGTCTTACCGCTTGTCTTCAAGAGATACTTGCCATTCTCCTTTTTCTCTACATAAATAATTGTAGAAGGGTCTCTGAGTGCTTCAACTCCCGTGCGGTTGGCTATCAACATGTCCGTGTTGGCGGGATTGATAAAGACGTAGCGATTTTCTACATTAGCATTCTTCATACGATAGTAACCAGTCTCGGGCAGAGCATAGTTGTCGCTGTTGGCAACGATGGTGCGAAGGGCAGAATAGTCGTCACCTGTCACATTTTCCTGCTTGGCGATAGTCGCTGCATAGAGGGGCTGGAAAGTGTTATATGCCTCAGTCTTCAAGCCGAAGGGAGCATTTCCGCCCATTGCAATCAATGCGCTGAAGTCGTCGATGACATTCT
>JBHAFO010000283.1:0-5136 GCA_041856145.1 Alloprevotella sp. | reverse complement strand
TGTTGAGGTGAGTGAGAGTAATGTCAATGCAGAAGTTGAGAGTCGCATCCAAGGTTATATCCAAACTTTCGGCTCAAAGGAAAACGTTGAACGTATGGCACACAAAACGATTGCTCAACTTCGTGAAGACCTCCGCAATCGTATTCGTGAGCAGATGCTTGTGCAGGGGGCACAGCAGAAACTCACTTCCAGCGTGAAGGTGACGCCTGCCGAGGTGAGAGAATACTTTAAGAATGTGCCAAAAGATAGTCTTCCTTTGATTCCTACACAGGTTGAAGTGCAAATTATCACGAGCAAGCCAATTGTTTCCCGAGATGAAATCGAAGATATCGAAAGTCGGTTGCTCGAATACGCTCGTCGAGTGAATACAGGCGAATCAGACTTTTCCACGCTGGCAATGCTCTACTCGCAAGACGGCTCTGCACGCCAAGGCGGTGAGTTAGGATATTCGGGTAAGAACCAGTGGGTACCAGAGTTTGCCAATGTAGCCTTTTCGCTCACAGATCCTAAGAAAGTTTCTAAAATTGTACGCACCGAATTTGGTTTTCACATCATTCAGCTGATTGATAAGCGTGGCGACAAGATTAACGTGCGCCATATCCTCCTCAAGCCAAACATCCAAGAGAGTGAATACACCCGTTGTATCGGTCGCCTCGACTCTATAGCTGACGATATTCGTGCTGGCAAATTCTCGTTTGAAGATGGTGCTTCTATTCTTTCCGATGATAAGAGCACACGCAACAACCAAGGCTTAATGGTTAATCTCGACCGTGAGCAAATGATCACAACCTCGCGCTTCCAAATGCGTCAGTTGCCTCAAGACATTGCTCGTGTTGTAGACACTTTGCAAGTGGGACAGACCTCTCGTGCTTTCAAATGGACGAACGAAGCAGGGCAAACGGTAACTGCAATTGTGAAACTCAAGCAACGCATTGATGCCCACCGTGCTTCCATAACAGAAGACTTTCAACAGCTCAAAGGTATTGTTGAGGACAAACGCCGCGAAGCAGTGCTCGACAACTGGATTGCGCAGAAAATCAAATCTACCTATATCCGCATAGACAAGGATTGGCAAGACTGCGACTTCCGTTATAAAGGCTGGGTGAAGTAATCCCCACCATATCTATAATATATATGCCAAAGCATAGCTTTTCTCTATATCTACGTCTCGCCAGTCTATTACTATTATGGGCTGGCGGGGCGTTTTTTTCCTTTGCACAACGCACAAACAAGGCAGAGCGCATCTATCTCGTTCATGCCGATCGCCTACAGCAGGACAATGCCGAAGTGTTTGGAGCGCAACGCCTCAACGGCAAAGTTCACTTCCGACAGGGGGCAATGCAGTTACGCTGCGACAGTGCTGTGCTTTTCACCGAGACCAACACTTTCCGAGCCTTTGGACATGTGCATATGACACAGGCAGACACGGTTTCTCTGCGTAGTGACAGCTTGTTCTATGATGGCAACTCACAGATTGCAGATGCCTATCGCCAAGTTGTGCTGACGCACTACAAGCGTGTCTTAACCACAAACCGTATGACCTACAATCGTATGACGAACATTGCGTCCTACTTTGATGGTGGCAAACTAAAGGATGGCGAAACCACGCTGACTTCCCTCGTTGGCAATTACAACCTTGGTACCAAAGAAGCCGAGTTTATCGATGATGTTTTCATGGTGGGTAAGCAATACGATAGCCTAAAGACCAACCATTTGTTCTATAACACCAACACAAAATGGGCGCATGCCGTCGGCAATGCTAATATATTTAGTGGGGTCAATAAGATTTATACGGAGGACGGTTATTATAACACAGCGACACAAGAGGCACGTCTGAGATTTGATCCCTCTCATCGTCACCGCCCAATGATTACCTATCAAGGAAAGACGATGCAAGGCGATAGTATTCACCATGCTCGTGCCACAGGACTTTCTCGTGCTTGGGGGAATGTAGTCATTAAAGATCCTAAGGGCAAACGTCATCTCTATGGTGACTATGGTTACTATCGTGACTCTACAAACCTCATCCCACCAAAATCCAATCGCTCGATCAACTCCGAGGCGATGGCAACAGGACCACGGGCGTTGATTAAAGATTTCTCAAATGGCGAGGATACCCTCTTTATCCACGCCGACACCCTTCGCCTCTACTCCTACAATCTCAAGACAGATAGCACCTATAGCTTGGTACGTGCCTATCCCCACGTACGCACGTACCGCTCGGATGTACAAGCAGTCTGCGACCTTTTAACTTACAACTCAAAGGAAAAACGACTAACTCTTGATAAAAATCCTATTGTATGGAGTGGGAATCAGCAAGTTTTGGGCGAGGAAATAAACCTCTTTACCAACGATTCTACGATTGACAGCATCTATATCGACCGCCAATGCCTTTTGGTTGAACAAGTAGATTCCACACATTTCAATCAAGTGGCTGGCGAGGAGATGCGCTCCTATTTCCACCAAGGGCAGATGCGAGAGAATCATGTCAATCGCAATGTACAAGTTATCAACTTCCCTTTGGAAAAGGACAGTACCATCCTTTATCAAAACTATACTGAGACGACCAAACTACGGATGTTTCTCGAAAATCGCCGCATGACACGCCTATGGACACCAGCCGCAGAAGGCACGTTCTATGCTGTTGGCACTGCACCAGCTGAGCGCACACGCTTGAACAACTTTGCATGGTTCGACTATATCCGTCCACAGAGCAAGTACGACCTATTTGAGTATCGATCCAAGCGAGCAGGCTCTGAGCTCAAACCCTCTGTACGCCGTGTAGCACCTGTTCAGCATCTCAATAAAGAAAAAACCACAGAAGTTGCAACTACAACAACTGCAACCACGTCTGCCTCCTCCACAACAACAACCCCCAAAACTTCCAGCACCACTCCCAAGCGCAAGGCCAATAGACGATAAGCATTATGAGCGACATCATTCATCTCCTCCCCGATTCCGTAGCCAACCAAATTGCGGCAGGCGAAGTGATTCAGCGACCAGCCTCTGTTATCAAGGAACTCGTTGAGAACTCCATTGACGCAGAGGCATCGCTGATACAAGTTTTTGTCGTCGATGCTGGAAAAACGAGTATTCAAGTGGTCGATGATGGCAAGGGAATGAGCGAAACTGACGCCCGCCTTTCCTTTGAACGGCACGCCACTTCAAAAATAGCTGTTGCTAACGACCTCTTCGCCCTCCGTACCATGGGCTTTCGGGGCGAGGCTTTGGCATCTATTGCAGCCGTGGCACAGGTGGAATTGAAAACTCGCCGTGAGACCGACGAGCTGGGCACACATATTATTATAGAAGGCAGTAAGTTCAAAAGTCAAGAACTCGTGAGTTGCTCACGGGGAGCAAGTTTCTTGGTCAAGAATCTCTTTTACAATATCCCTGCTCGGCGCAAATTTCTCAAGTCGAACAGTACGGAACTTAACAACATTGTGGTTGAGTTTGAACGCATCGCCTTGGCAAATCCTGCTGTGAGTTTTCGCCTTTACAATGGCGACAGTCTTGTGCTCGATCTTCCCAAAGGTAATTTCCGCCAACGCATTATCAACATCTTTGGTCGGCGTATGGATAGCCATCTTATTCCCGTACACGTGGATACATCGATGGCACGTATCTCTGGCTTTGTAGGAGCACCAGAAAGCGCACGCAAGAAAGGAGCGCAACAATTCTTTTTCGTCAATGGGCGTTTCATGCGCCACCCTTACTTTGCAAAAGCCGTTTTCACAGCCTTTGAGCGCCTCATTCCCGAGGGCGAACAAGTGCCCTACTTCCTTGTCTTTGAAGTAGACCCTGCCAACATTGATGTCAATATCCATCCCACGAAAACGGAGATAAAGTTCGAGGACGAGCAAGCCATTTGGCAAATTCTCTTAGCGGGCATCCGTGAGTCGCTCGGTAAGTTCAATGCCATTCCTACCATCGACTTCGATCAAACGAACAGTCCCGAAATCCCAGTTTATACAGACGAGGCTTTCAACCCTACGCTCCCTGAAATCTCGGGTGATAACAACTTCAATCCCTTTGCGCCTACAAGCTCAAAACCAGCTTCTTCCCCTGCGTCTTACAGCTATAGCACGCCCTTGCGCAAACCAACTTCTTCACAATGGCAGTCGGCTTACGAAGGTATAGAAGTACCTATCACACCCACGGACGCCCTCCCTAAATTCTATCCCGAAAACGTGGAGAGCGACTTCTCGCAAGAACATACGGAGAACAGTCCTTGCCTGCAATTTCAAAACCGCTATATCGTTACCACAGCCAAGCATCAGCTCGTGATAATAGACCAGCAACGAGCGCATTATCGGGTACTTTACGATCAATATCTCGACCTCTTTGCTGGACAAGCGGGCGTGTCGCAAGGACTTCTCTTTCCTCTAAACATTGAATTCTCGCCCTCCGATTTTGTGTACTACGAACAACTCGAACCCAGCCTGCTCAAAGCAGGTTTCGACCTCGTGCGCCAAGCGGACAGCCACACACTTCTGATCCAAGGTATCCCCTCTGGCACAGAAGGCATTGACGCCGTAGGCTTTATACAAAGCATTGTGGCACAAGCTGTGACGGGCGAAGTGCAAGCCGAGGAGGAAATAAATCACTTACTTGCTACTGCCTTAGCACTCCGCAAAGCCATTCCTTCAGGCAAGCATATGACCTACGAGGAGATGTCGCATTTAGTGGACGAACTCTTCAAATCCGAAACCCCCACCTTCACTCCCGACGGTGCTAAAATCCTCTTCACGATCGAAGAAGCCACCATTGAGGGAATGCTGTAGTAATCATTATCCCCTCTCCCATTCATATCAACGACGCACGGCTCATACACCAACAGATTTCCCACTCAACACATTGATTGATCAGTTGGAGAAATCGCAGGTGTATGAGCCGTGCGTTGTTCTGTATAGCAGAAAGAGCTACTCACAGGTAGTGTCCCGAAAGAGGTGTAGGCTGATCTTCTCGCCTCCCTCCGCGAATATTTTTGTTTAGCAGGCTGATATTCTCGTTTAGTGGCGGAGAAAAACTTTAGTTATCACTGATAATTATATAGATATCAGTGGAAACTATATAATTATCAGTGCAAATTATATAATTATCAGTGATAACTAAAGTTTTCTTGCGCCTCCAGAC
>JBHAFO010000282.1:0-5627 GCA_041856145.1 Alloprevotella sp. | reverse complement strand
ATGTCCCACTATTCCACCCACGACACAGAAGCTGAGCGTCTGCTCCATTTGGCAGAAGATTATGAAGAAGGATACAACACCGAACAAAATCCTGAAGCAGCTTTCCAACTCTACCGACAAGCTGCCGAGGCGGGCAATGTGGAGGCGCAGTATCGCCTTGCACTCTGCTATGACGATGGTTTCGGCACAGATGTAGATGGAGAGAAAGCACAGTCGTGGTATCTCTCGGCTGCCTTGGAAGGGCATCTTGAGGCAATGAACAATTTGGCATGCTGCTACGAAACGCACCCGACAGAGCCATCGCCCGAACGTGCCATCTACTGGTACAAAAAGGCGGCAGAAAGTGGTCACGCCCGTGCGCAGTATAATCTTGCGATTTGCTACGATCAAGGCGAGATTGTTCCCGAGAACAAGAACTTGGCATTACTATGGTATCGCCGTGCGGCAGAGCAAGGATTGCCGGAGGCACAAAACAATTTGGCATATTGCTACAAGCACGGTGATGGCATTACGCAGGACTTCAAGCAGGCAGTTTTTTGGTACAAGAAAGCGGCACAGCAGAAGCACCCTTATGCTCAGATTGGTTTGGGGAAATGCTATTACCATGGCACTGGCGTAAGGCGTAACTATGTCGAAGCAGCTCGCCTTTTCAGCGAGGCCGCCCATCAAGGCGATCCCACTGCTTGTCGTCTTTTGGCAGAATGCTATGAATTGGGAAACGGCGTGCCTTGCAGTCCTTTTGAAGCCGACCGCTGGCGGTTTTTGGCTAAGCGATTTAAGGAAGAGGCAGAGGAGTGAGGCGAGGCTTTCAGTAATAAAGATAGACCGACAATTTTACCGTAACGTGTATCCACAGAGGCTCAGACCAAACGTCTTCATATCCTTTACAAAAAGACTGAGTGAAAGCGAGGGCATAGACGTATTACGGAAACATAAATGATTATAAGCGCAGGAAGAAAAGTATTCCTGCGCTTATATTTTCGTCTGAAGACTTAGGGAAAAGGTAATTCCTAAACTTGTAACGGAAATTTAATGTCTCTTTGCTCAAACATTAACAAGGCTTAAACATTGTCCAGCGCAAAAAAACTTGTACCTTTGCAATGGATTTTAACAAGAGACCCTTACAGCAATGAAAAAGGTTTGTCTTACAACCAAGAGTTTCGTCATTTGGCAAAGCATAAGTCCGCTGAACTTCGCCAAATGCTTGACTAAAAAACTTTTTTTCGCACTCGCAATAGCTTTCATCAGCTTGACGATGGGTGCTAAACGGACAACTGTTCTTATTTCCTTAGACGGTTGTCGCTGGGATTATCCCGAGATGTACAACACTCCGTTCTTAGATGCGTTGGGCGCACGTGGAGTGGTGGCAACAATGCGCCCTTCTTTTCCTTCTAAGACCTTCCCCAACCACTATACGATTGCCACAGGACTGACACCAGACAGTCACGGCATAATCAGCAATACGTTTTACGACAAGGCTTCGGGCTTGACGTTCAGTTTGGGCAACCCGCAAACGAAACAAGATCCTCGCTTTTGGAAAGGAGAACCTATTTGGATCACGGCACAAAAGCAAGGACTACGCACAGCCACGGTTTATTGGCCAGGCAGTGATGTAGCCATCGACGGACGACACCCCGACACGTGGCAAAACTATGAGAAGAAGCCTTTGCTGTCGTTCCCTGCCCGAGTGACAGAAGTGGAGCGATTGTTACGTTTGCCCGAAGCGGAGCGTCCTCACTTAATCATGGCGTATTTTGAAGAGCCTGACCACAGTGGACACCACTATGGTCCTGAGGCAAAGGAAACAAGGGCGGTGGTGGAGCAAGCCGATATGTTGCTCCAACTTCTATACAATGAAATCAAAACATTGGCTTATGCCGATAGCATCAATCTTATTGTGACTTCCGACCACGGCATGGCACGCACTGCGTCCGAGCGATTTGTGGATTTGAGCCAGCTTGTGCCAAAAGAGTGGGTGGAACGCACACTTTACGATATTCCTGTACAGATTTTCCCCAAGAAGGGTTACGAAAAGAAGGTGCTCGATGCCCTCAACAACGTGCCACATATCCAAGCGTGGCGCAAAGCGGACATACCTGCCTACTTGGAATTTGGCAAGAACCCGAACATTGGCGACATCGTCGTACTCCCCGAACTCGGTTGGTTTGCTGGTTTGAAGCCTTATCACCTCCGTGGTGCACACGGCTACGACCCTACTTGCAGCGACATGCAAGTGCTGTTCCGTGCTGCAGGCCCCGACTTCAAACAAGGCTATGTGCGAAAAGGCACTTTCCAGAACACAGATATTTACGGACTACTCTGTCGTATGCTCCACCTCAAACCCGCCATCACAGACGGACGGGGCGAGGCATTCGACCTACTTAGATAATACACAAACATTCTGTTTTCATTTAACACCACTGTTTTATGTCTATTTCAAAGAAAATCTTGCTCACATCGTTAGCACCCTCTATTGTTGCGGTGGCGATGGCACAAGTAACAACTTCTTCCGTAGGCGGTCGCATCACCGACGATAAGGGCGAAGCACTCACGGGAGCAGCCGTTATGGCAGTGCACCAAAGTTCTGGCACACGCTATTCGGGGGTGACGAACAAGGACGGACGCTTCACCATCCAAGGTATGCGTACTGGCGGTCCTTACAACATCACTGTTTCGCTCCTTGGCTACGCAAAGAAGTCGTTCACTGGACTTTATTTGGAGCTTGGCACACAGTTGCCTTTGAACGTTACGCTCAGCGAAACAGATACTGAACTCGGCGAGGCAGTGGTGCAGGGCGCCAGCAAGCGTCGCTCGGGAGCTATCGAAAACTTCTCGCTCGAGACGATCAACCAAACGCCAACCATTGACCGCCACATCTACGACGTGGTAAAGACTACGCCAATGGTACAAAACAACAAGGCGGGCGGTATCACTATTGCAGGTCAGAACAATCGCTACAACAGTTTCATGATTGACGGTAGCGTGAGCAACGACGTCTTCGGTCTCGCAGCTTCTGGCACGAATGGTGGACAAGCAGGTTCTAACCCAATTTCTATTGATGCCATTCAAGAAATTCAAGTAAGCGTAGCACCTTTCGACGTGCGTCAATCGGGCTTCACTGGTGGTGCGATCAACGCTGTGACAAAGCAGGGTACTAACGATTTCCACGGCTCTGCCTATTGGTTCTTCAACAACGAGAATATGTACGGCCGTTACAGTCAGTTGGAGAAGAAGAACGTGCCTTTGACCGAGCAGTCCACAAATACACTCGGCTTCACTCTTGGAGGTCCTATTGTGAAGGACAAACTTTTCTTCTTCGCTTCGTTGGAGCACAAGAAGGAAACTTATCCTTCGACCTACTATCCTGGTTATTCCGATCGTGTGATCTCTGAGGCTGTAGCACAACAGATCATCAACGCTTACCAGCAGTACACAGGCATTACAGAGGTTTACGGTCCTCGCAACGTGGAGCAAAAGGCTTTGGGCTTCCTTGCTCGTATCGACTGGAATATCAACGAACGCAACAAGTTCGCCTTCCGTTGGCAACACAACAATGGTTACGACGACGCTTACTCAGCCAGCGTAAGTACTTTCACCTTTAACAATAGTTCTTATCGCTTCAACAACAACTCCAACTCCTTTGTTGCAGAATTGAACTCTAAGCTCACAGACAACATTCACAACGAGTTCCGTGCTTCGGCAACCTATGTTCGTGACCACCGTGATGTGGCTTATCAAGCGCCGAACGTTTATATCCGTGGCGTGGAGGTGACTGGTACAAGCTACACGCAGAACGTGAACATCGGTACGGACTATAGCTCTGGCGTGAACTTCCTCAATCAAGACATCTATAACATTGAGGACAATTTGAGCCTTTACTTGGGCGATCACACAGTAACGATCGGTACGCACAACGAGTTCTACCGCATGCAAAACGGCTTCCTCCAAGCTTCAAACGGTGCATGGAGCTACAACAACTTGGCAGACTTCTTGAGCGATGCCCCTTATCAGTTCCGTTACTTCTATAGCGATCCCACTCGCACAGGTGGCGACCTCCGCTATGCTCCGATGATGTATTTCGGTCAGTTCGGTTTGTATGGTCAAGACAAGTGGAACATCACGCAAGACTTGGAAGTAACAGCAGGTTTGCGCTTCGATGTGCCAATGGCATTCAATAGCCCAACTGAGAACCCCGACTATAATGTTTTCGCTCGTGTCAATGGCTTCCCCGAAATTGGTAAAATGCCTTCTGCCAAATTGATGGTCAGCCCACGCATCGGCTTCCGCTGGTGGACAGACAAGGAGCGTCGCTCTTTGCTCCGCGGTGGTGTAGGCATCTTCACTGGTCGTGTTCCTTTTGTATGGTTGAGCAACGCTTATGGCAACACTGGTGTTGAGCTCAAGAAGGTGACTATCAGTAGTGGCACTATCCCCACGCTCACAGACTACGCTTCAAATCCGCTCGGTGGCGTAGCAAGTGCTACAGCTGCAGCTTCAGAGCTTGTTGTTATCGACAAGAAGTTCCGCTATCCACAGGCTTTGCGCTTCAACCTCGCATGGGAATACCGCTTGCCTGGCGATGTAAAGATGACTTTGGAAGGTTTGTATACCAAGAACCTCAACGCAGTGTTCTTTGAGAACCTTGCCCTTCAAGCTGCTACGGCTAAAACTTACGCTGTTGCAGGCGTGGAGGCTTCTGCCACTAAGACTTATAGCAAGATCACTAGCCAATACCTCAACATCATCAACCTTCGCAGTGTAAACAAGGGTTACAGCTACTCGCTCAGCACACTCCTCGAGAAGGACTTCGACTTCGGTTTGGGCATAAAAGCCAGCTATACCTTCGGACACTCCAAGAGTTTGAATGACGGTACAAGCTCTGTGGCTGCTTCCAACTGGCAATACTACTATGCACAGGATGCGCAGAACACGAACGAGTTGAGCTACTCACGCTTCGACATTCCTCACCGTGTGATGTTGCAAGTGAATTACACTTCACCCAAGTACTGCTACAACACGATGAGCACTGAGGTGGGTATTATCTACAACGGCTCAAACGGCGGTCGCTACAGCCTCTTGATGAACGAAGCCGTAGACTACAACAACGACGGATTCCGCTCCAGCAGTGGCTTTGGTAACAGCTTGATGTATATTCCTACAGCTGACGAGTTGGCAAATATGACTTTGACCACCTCCAGAGGTGCCGCTTTGAGTGCAGACGCCCTCGCTACAGCTCGCCAAAACATCGAAAACTGGATCAATGGCGACAGCTATGCCCGCAATCACCGTGGACAATATGCTGAGCGTAACAGCAATCTCAGCCGCTGGGAGAACGAAGTGAACCTGCACTTCGCGCAAAACTTCTTCCTCCCCAAGAACTGGGGCAAGCTCCAGGTGTCGCTCGACATCATGAACTTTGCGAATATGCTGAACCGCAAGTGGGGTGCTACTTATGGTAACATCTATAGCGTTGCGCCCATGGGTGTTGCAAAGCTGACGAAAGATGCCTCTGGCAACAACGTGGCAACATTCTACGACAACACTGCCAACGCCACGCTCACGCCTAACAACATCTTCTCTCGCTGGCACATGCAACTCGGTGTTCGCTACTCGTTCTAAGACGATGT
>JBHAFO010000281.1:0-4219 GCA_041856145.1 Alloprevotella sp. | reverse complement strand
CCTCTGCGGTATTGCAGGCGACATCTGCGTTCTTGACACCTATAAAGATGGCATAGCACGCTATTCTAAAGAACTTTTCCACATCCTCCTGCCATTCTGCCCCTCGCTCGATGGCGGAACTGCCATTGGTGCTGTTGCCAATCCCTAACGCCCTTCCAATATGGAGCCTATTATCAAGCATTTTACAGACGACGACCTTTACAAATTCAGCATGTGTTGTGCGGTCATCGACAATTTTCCCCGTGCACAAGTAAAGTATAGTTTTGTCGATCGTAATGGCACGATTTATCCTGCGGGCTTTGCCGAGGCTTTGAACGAGCAGATAGCCCATCTCGAACAACTCGTGATCACGGACGAAGAGATTGCGTTTATGAAGCGCCGTTGCCGTTTCATTCCCAACTGGTTCTACCCTTATCTGCGGGGCTTTCGCTATAAGCGGGAATGGGTGAAGGCGTGGCAAGACGAGCGGGGAGAGCTCCACATCGACTTTGAAGGCAGTTGGTCAGACACCATCTTGCTCGAAGTGAAGATACTTGCCATCATTTCAGAGCTTTATTATATAATGACAGGGCAGGCTGAAACTTTGGACTACGACCACTGCTACCGCTCCTCCTATGCCAAGGCAGAGCGACTCTTGGGCGCAGGTTGCGTGTTCAGCGATTTCGGCACACGCCGACGGGCATCGTTCCGCACCGAGGACGTTGTGGTGCAAGCAATGAAGGACTGCGCACAATCGCAAGAATGGGAGGGTCGCTTTGTAGGCACGAGCAACGTTTACCTCGCGATGAAGCACGATCTCCTACCTGTTGGCACAATGGCGCACGAGTTTGTCTGCGCCATCGGAGGCATGTATGGACCACAGATGGCGAACCACATCGCCATGGAGTCGTGGCGTAACACTTTCAGAGGCGCATTGGGCACATATCTCTATGATAGCTTCGGCTGGAATATCTTTAGCTTGAATTTTTCAGAAGACTTTGCCAATCAATTCAAAGGGCTACGTGTGGATAGTGGAGATAACCGTGAGCAAATCAACCTCATCGCCGAGAAATACCGTAGCTTCGGCATCGATCCACGCACCAAGCAAGTTGTGTTCAGCAACGGCTTAGACACCGATCAAGCCATTGCCACCCAGCAATTTGCCAAAGACCTCTGTCAGCCCTCCTTCGGCATTGGCACACATTTTACCAACGACTTCGCCAATATCCGCCCGATGAATATCGTGATCAAGCTCGTGGTGGTGAAAATCACGGAGTCGTGGACATTTTACAACGATACTTGCAAGCTCAGCGAGGACAACGGTAAGCACACCGGCAAGCCTGAGGTGATCCAGCGCTTTATGGAGATCCTCCAAATGGCAGACAACACATAGATTTTTTAATAGACACAACAAACTAAACGCATTCGCCAAGCATTGCCTTGGCGAACTCACAGACTTACCCCTATGATTTTAGAACAGATTAGTTCCCCTGCCGATGTCAAGAGGCTCACTATGGGCGAACTCAAGACCTTGGCAAACGAGGCACGCGAAGCCCTTTTCACCAAACTTTATAAGCATGGTGGGCATTGCGGACCTAACTTTGGTTTTGTCGAAGCTACCATCGCCTTGCACCAAGTGTTCAACTCGCCCGAAGACAAGATAGTCTTTGACGTTTCGCACCAAAGCTACATTCACAAAATGCTCACAGGTCGTGCCAACGCCTTCTTGGACGAAAGTCAGTATGACGCTGTCACGGGCTACACCAACCCCGATGAGAGTGAGCACGACTTCTTCAACATCGGACACACCAGCACTGCCATCAGCCTTGCCCTTGGACTTGCCACTGCGCGCGACCTCCAAGGCGAAACAGGTAAAGTCATTGCTGTGATTGGCGATGGCAGTTTGAGCGGTGGCGAAGCCTTCGAGGCTTTGAGCAATGCGGGAGAATATGCCAAGAACTTTATCATCGTGGTCAATGATAATGAGATGAGTATTGCCGAGAACCACGGCGGACTTTACGAGGGCTTGCGCCTTTTGCGTGGCACGCAGGGCGAGGGCTATCACAATTATTTCCGCAGTTTGAACCTCGAGTATATGTACCTCGAACAAGGCAACGATCTCGACGCCCTCATCCGCACTTTTCATGCAGCCAAGGAGCGCACCAATCCTGTGGTCGTGCATATCCATACGAACAAGGGCGAGGGCTTCGACCGTGCAGTGGCAAACAAAGAAGAATGGCACTTCACTGCTCCATTCGACCCCAAGACGGGCGAAAAATCCAAATCGCCTTTTGAAACTTATGGCGAGGTCACTTACCAACTTCTCAACAATATTTTCCAAAGCGATCCCAAAGCGGTAGCCATCACAGCTGGCGTACCATCGCTGGCTGGCTTCACGGCAGAGCGTCGCAAGCAGGCAGGTCGTCAGTTTATTGACGTAGGCATTGCCGAAGAACACGGCGTGGCGTTGGCTTCGGGCTTGGCAAAAGGCGGTGCGCACCCCATCTTCATGACGGCGAGCACCTTCATGCAGCGCACTTACGACCAGATTGCCCAAGATCTTTGCATCAATCGCAACCCGGCAGTACTGCTTTCCCTCCTCGCTGGCTATGAGGCGATGAACGACATCACGCATCTCTGCTTCTTCGACATCGCAATGATGGGTAACATTCCTGGACTGACCATTCTCGAGCCCACTTGCAAAGAAGAGTATGAGGCTATGCTCCGCTGGGCAATAGCACAAGAGGAAATGCCTGTAGCCATTCGTGTGGGTTACGTTGCTCCCTCTCGTCCTGGCACGTATGATGACACTTATGCCACGCCTCGCTACTCTTTGGACAAACAAGGAGAGAGAGTGGCAATCATTGCCCTCGGCTCGTTTTATGAACTGGGCGAACAGACGCTTGCCACGCTCCAGACGCAAGGCATCAATGCCACGCTCATCAATCCTCGCTTTGCCTCGGCTGTGGATGCGGAGATGCTCGAAGCACTCAAGGCGAACCACGAGTTGGTCATCACCTTGGAGAATGGCGTGCTCGATGGCGGTTTTGGCGAACGCATCGCCCGTTTCTACGGCGACAGCACGATGAAGGTGCGCAACTATGGCTTGCCCAAACAACTCCTCGACCGCTACAATCGCCAAGCCTTTGCCGAAGAAAATCACCTCACACCTACGCTCATTGCAGAGGACGTGATGAAAATCTTAGAAGGCTAAGCCTCACTTCGATTGTGGCAGGCACACAAGCCTGCGCTTACGACTATCGGACTGGCGTATCATCATTGCGGACACTCGGTTTGAGCTTCCATAATGATGATACGCCTCTTTCTATAGCAATCAATCATTATCTATTCTCTCCCCCCTATATCAAAAACTTATGCAAACCATAGCAAGTATTCTCACCGCCATTGTAGCCCTCGAACACCTATACATATTATATATAGAGATGTTCGCTTGGGAGACACTCGGAGCGAAAGTTTTCAAAGGCGCTCTGCCTGACGAACTTTTCGCCAAGACCAAAGGCTTAGCCGCAAACCAAGGTTTATACAACGGTTTCCTCTCGGCTGGACTCATCTGGACTTTCTTGATTACAAACCCTGAGTGGAGCGTTAATATCCGCATCTTCTTCCTCTCGTTAGTCATCATTGCAGCCACTTATGGAGCGTTCCGCTCTTCTCGTAGCATTCTTCTCAAGCAAGGGCTGCCAGCAATTCTCGCACTCATAGCCGTGCTACTCGGTTAATGTCTCGAAAAGTGTCTGAGTTTCAAAGTCCGTATTCTTTGGAGCTTACACTCTTTTTTGAACTTACCACTTGAAAAAGGAACAATAAGGCTTCGCCAAGCCCTTCGCTCGGCTGTGATATTTTCATTCTTGCGCCAACTTTTTGTTTAGCAGGCTGATATTTTCGGCTGGAGGCGTAAGAAAACTTGTCTGGAGGCGCAAGAAAACTTTGGTTTTCAGTGCAAATTATATAATTTGCACTGAAAATTATATAGTTTCCACTGAAATCTATATAATTTTCAGTGGAAACTAAACTTTTTCTCCGCCACTAAACGAAAATATCAGCCTGCTAAACAAAAATATTGGCGGAGGGAGGCGAGGATATCAGCCTACACACTCTTTCGGGACACTACCTGATACTCAGTACCTGCTCTTAAAATATGCTCTCTCTGTGTAGCGCGAAAAGTTTATCGGCGTATCGAGACGAAAATTCTTGCACAACTTTCGCATTTTTGTACCGT
>JBHAFO010000280.1:0-3853 GCA_041856145.1 Alloprevotella sp. | reverse complement strand
GGCTCATCCATGAAAAGCACGGTGGGCTGTCTGTCTTGTGTAAGTACGGTGAGCAGAATGATAAGCATCTGTTTCTCGCCTGCCGAGAGGCAATAGGGCGAGAGCGACTGCCCGTATTGGCAAAAGAGAAGTTCGTTGCTCGTGCGGTCGATGGTCTTTCCTGTTTCTTCAAAAAGCTGGTCCACGATGTCGAGGAATGCCGCCTTGTTCGCCGCTTCCTCCTGTGCGAGCTGTGCATCCGCTCCGCCTTGCGACATACGGGCTATGATGCGATTGGCAACATTGACTTGGTAATCCAAATACCGCCTCTGGAGCTGATAAAGTTGCCAGTCTAATTCTGTTGTCACCAACCCATTGCTCAACCCCGATAGCCGATCGGAGGGACGGAGATGCGTGTCGAAAGAGCGGAGTACGTCGCAACGAATGGCTGTTGCCTCCACGGGCGAAAGCTCGATGCGCACCCCGTCAATCGGTTCAGCGAGTAGCGTTTTGCTCGACTGCTTTTGCAGGCGTGCCACCAGGCGGTTGAGAATGGTCGATTTGCCAACGCCATTTTTCCCAGAAAGCACATTTACATCGGGGTGGAGGCGCCACACGATGTGTTTTTTTCCCATCCAAAGGCTTTCAATCTCAATGCGAGTGATGTGGTGAGCGTATTGCATATTATTATAGATAGGTGGTCTGTCTTCGCCAAACCTTATTATGCCTCAAAAGTACAAAAACTTTTTATCGTGGATAGTACGGAATAGTAATAAAAAGCTGTGATTTTCTGACGGAATGCGGGGGAAGAGGCGTGATCTCGAATTAAAGTCGTACTTTTGTCCTATCCTCTTCGCCGTTGAAGGGGCAAGAATTTGTTTTCAACCGATGCAGAAAGAAATTAACTTCGACCGCTTCATCCGTGGCTTGATTGCCATTGCCATTCTGGTCGGTGGCTATTTTTTGATAGACGCATTGAGTGGCGTACTTATCCCATTCTTTATCGCTTGGGCGATAGGTTATATGTTGCAGCCCTTGGTCGTGTTTTTCCAGCACACCTGCCGATTGCGCAACAAAGCCCTCTCGGTCACCATCGTGGTGCTTCTCTTTCTCAGTTTGCTCGTGGCAATAGGCTGGTACTATATACCAGCGTTGGCAACGGAGGCGATGCATTTGAAAGACGTGGCTTTGCGATATATCCAGCATGGGGCAGAAAATACGACAATCCCCGACTCTGTACAAGAATTTATCCGCAAGTACGCTTCAGAACTACAGGTCGATAATATTCTCCAGCAACCCAACGTGCAGGAAAGTATTAAGCGTATGTTGCCCAGAGCTTGGGAAATTATTAGTTCCACCGCAGGCACGCTCATCAGCTTCATTGGCTCGCTCATCGCCATCATTTATCTTTTCCTCATCCTCCTTGATTGGGAATGCTACGCCAAGGGCTGGATCAACTATGTACCGCATCGTCGTCGTCCTTTCATGCGTAAATTTGTGGCAGATGTAGAGACTTATATGGCGGGCTACTTCCGCGGGCAAGCCCTTGTGGCTTTGAGCAATTGCGTGATGTTCTCCATCGGCTTCGCACTCATAGGGTTTCCAATGCCAGTGTTCCTCGGCGTGCTCATTGGGATTATCAGTTTTGTCCCCTACTTGCAGGTGGTGGGTTTCCTCCCAGCCACACTGTTAGCCCTTCTCGAGGCGGCAGACAAAGGCGAGAACTTCTGGTTGCTCATTGGCGGTGTCGTGTTGGTCTATGTGGTGGTGCAAATCATTCAAGACATCGTGGTAACGCCCAAAATTATGGGACATATCATGGGACTTCGCCCTGCCATTATTTTCTTGAGCCTCTCCGTGTTCGGCTATCTATTGGGCATCATCGGACTGATCATCGCCCTGCCTTTCACCACATTGGCTTTGATATATTATAAAGAGTTTGTAATAGGGGAAGACCTATCCAGCGAGTCCTTAGCTCCCCTCTCGTCCCTTCCTCAAGAGGAAGATCGCGAAGAGGCATAATATATAATAACAAGAATCCGCCTTGTCCAAACGAAATGGACAAGGCGGATTTTTTCATTCCCTCCATTAGTGCAGAGGTTGTCCTCCTGAGGGGTGGACGGGAGGAGGCTAAATTTTCATTACCTCCTCTTCAAAATCGTCTTTGCCCACTAATGACATATTGCGGATGCGACTGCGATAATTATAGACCGTAGCCAGCGAATTGTTGAGGAAGTGCGCAATCGTGTTGGTATCTTGGACGCCGAGGCGGATGAGGGCGAAGATGCGCAACTCCGTGGTCAAGCTATTGGGGCGCTTGGGCTGAATTTGCGAATCGGGGCGGAGCAAGGCGTTGAATCGCTCAATGAAATGCGGGAAGAGGTGCAAAAACGCCTCGTCAAAGTCGGCATAAAAACTCGCCTGCTCGTCCGTCATCCGACTGTCGGCTTTCAGTTTCGCTGCAAGCGCAGTGTAATCTTTCGACTTGAGCATCTTGGCAATCGAGAAGCGGTAGTCCTGCATCTGATCAAGGTAGGCACGGCAACGCTCGAGGTAACGTGTGATGTATTCATCCTTCATTCGTCCCGTCAGTTGGAGGGTCGCGTTCGTTTCTTGCAACTGTCCGTTGGTCGTTTGCAGGCTTGCCATCGTTTCAGAAAGCTGGGTATTCATTTTTTGCAACGCCTCCATCATTTCCGAGAGGTTGCGTCGGGCAATGCGGAGCTGGCGCACGCGGTTGCGGAGATAGAGCAAAGCGAAGAGAAGTACCACTGCCAAGAAACTCACCACGGCTGTAAAAGTCCACTGCACCTTCCGTTGTTGCTCCTCGTGCTTGGCATAAGCACGGTCGATGATAGAGAACATATTTGACGACTCCAAGGTGCGCAAACTCGTACCGCAGTAAGCGGCGTCTTCCAGCGAGCAACGCAAATAATTGTAAGCCCGCTCGATGTCGCCCTCCCTATAAATAGCCTCGGCAAGGTTGGTCAGTGCTTCATATTCCGTTACGCCCCGTTCGAGGTCGAGCCGTGCCGTGAGGGCAAGGTAGTAAATCGCCTTTTCTTGCTGGTGGGTACGCAGATAGAGGGTCGCAAAGAGGTTGTAGACATAAACCTTCTCGGACAAATTATCCTCCACTTTCAAAGTCTTGAGCAATGCCTCTGCCTCCTTATATTGCTTCTTGGTCAAAGCGTCGTCGATGCGCACAATCTCTCGCCCAATGCCCGAAGGCTCAACCATGAGGATAGAATCTCGATAGGTCTGTGCCAGGGCGAACCACTTGCTTGCAATTTCTGGCACGTCCGTAAATTCGCCCAGCCAGCCATAGAGGGCGCGACACGTGTGGTAGTAGTAACGGCGCAGTTCGGGCGTGAGAGTTTTGCGGTCAATCTTTGTCAAAACGTTTTGAGCATTGTAGAAAAGTCCTTTCACTGCCAGCACTTCAGCTTCGGAGATTTGGATATAATTCTGCAACTGCTTATCGCTCTTCACCTCGGGTTGCACCCGAAGGAGGGAGAGGTAGTGCCACGCCGAGTCCGTCTGCACGTGGGTGTAATGGTCTATGAGGGTTTTCAGTCGCTCAACCCTCGCCTGTCCTCGTGTTCGTCCTACCTCTTGTTTCACTTGCACCATTTTCTTCTCGAAGGCTTGGCGCACGGCATACTTCTGCTCAATGGCAACATTGAGCGCACGGAGTGCTTCCTGCGTCGCTGGGCTGAGACTCATCTCCGACGACAGTGCCCCTCGGAGGGCGAGGGCAGATAGAAAGAGGAAGAATGTAAAGACGTTTCGTTGCATGATGTTGAAAATAAGAGCCGTTCTGTGTCCCCTCAGCCCCTGCTCATTCCCTCTCTTAGGGGGAAGATTTGGCTGG
>JBHAFO010000279.1:0-2788 GCA_041856145.1 Alloprevotella sp. | reverse complement strand
TGTGCCTTGGAAGAAGATCTTCAGGTCAAAGCCTCTCCAAGCCGCATCGAAATTCAAACCGAAGTTGTAGCGGGGCGTAGAGTTACCGATGATACGGCGATCGCCAGGCTTATCGACAGTGTTCTCACCGATAGAGATAACATTGTCGCCGTCCAAATCGCGATACATAATATCACCTGCTGCCCAGTTTGCACCGAGTTGGTTTTGGTTGGCGGTCGTCAAATGCGTGTTCATCTCCTCGTCGCTCTTGGCTATGCCAATCGTTTCAAAGCCCCAGATGTCTCCAAGACGTGCACCAACGTAATAAGTCTGAGCAATGTTGCGAGCTTCGTTGGGATACTTGTCGATGGTCACTTGGTTGTCCGACAGGCTGAGCGATACGCCATAGCGGAAATCTTGGATGCGGTCGCGCCATGTGAGCATCAGCTCCCAGCCACGCGAGGTCATATCCAAGTTGTTCACCTTAGGCACAGCTGTTCCCAATACATCGGGAAGTTCTGGTGCTGGCCCCACCATGTCGTAAGTCTTGCGTTGGAAGTAGTCGAACGAAGCAGTCAGTTTGTTGTCAAACATGCCGAGGTCGAAACCGAGATTCCAAGTGCGTGTTTTCTCCCAAGTAAGCAATGCAGACACAAGGGCAGGCTCTGATGCGATGTTGGGCTTTTCGCCATTTACGAGCCAGTTACCACCGTTGGCAGAGTAGCCCATAGTGGTGTAGAAAGGATACCAGTTGTCTGTGTTTTGGTTACCTAACATACCCCAAGAGAAGCGCATCTTCAGGTTATTAACCGTATTCTTCAAAGATGCGAAGAAATCTTCTTGTGAAATATTCCATCCGAGAGAGAAAGAGGGGAACCAGTTCCAACGCTTCGCACGGATGAAGCGTGAAGAACCATCGTAGCGGAAGTTGCCTTCAAAGAGATAACGCCCCTTGTAGTCATAGTTCAAGCGTCCGAAGAAACCCGCTGTAGACCATTCAGCCAAGCCACCTTCAACACGTGGGTTGCTACCTGTAGTGTTGATCGTTGGGATTCGGGAAAGAATGCCATCTCGCTGTGCAGACAAATTGCGGTAGCGTAGCCATTCACTCTGATAACCCAGCATCAACTTGGCATTGTGATCGCCGAAAGCACGCTCGTAAGAAGTATAGAAGTTCGGGTTGAAATAGTTGTCCTTATAGCCATATTCATAAACCGACGAGGTCTGATTCTCGTAGATATAAGGATTTTTATACACGTCATAAACATAAACATTTTGCCAATCTTTATGCTCAAACGTATTGCCTGTTCTGTAATTGACTTCAGCATTGATCAGCCAATCCTTGATAGGTTCTAAAGTCAGTGAGATCTGTTGTGAGAGATGGTCTCTCTGGTTGGTGTTGATACCGCCATTGCGGAGCTGATACACTTTGGACTCTGCAGAATAGAATCCATTTGGATCAAGCAAAGGAATGATAGGCCAGTAGCGACTCACATTGTGGTAGAAAAGTCCATCCATATAGGTGGGCGCTTCATAGTCAGTGCGCACAAAGCGAGCGGTGTACCCAAAGCGTGCCCAAGGAGCAAGCGTGCCGTTGATACGTCCAGTGATGTTGTAGCGATTTCTCTTGTCATCAGCCATGCGGAGCATACCACTTTGACCGAGATAGTTGGCTGAGAAATAATACTGCATCTTCTCCGAACCGCCCGTTACGCTCATATTGTGCTCCTGTGCAAAGCTATTGCCAAAATGCGTCTTGAACCAATCGGTGTTGCCCGTAGGAAGAAGTCTCAAGTCGTCCCATATCTCCCAACGTCCTTGAGAAGTGGCGTACATCGTAGGGTCGGTAGAACCATTGAGATGTGCCAATATCTGTGCAATCTTCTCATCGCTATAGCGTTGGCTATGACCTGCTGTGTTGAAGTACAGAGCATGTTCATAAGAATTTGCCATCTCGGGGAGATTCAGTGGAGAGTTGAAGCGGAAACTATTGTTATAGTTCACTTGTACCCGACCTTCCTTGCCTCGTTTTGTGGTAATCAAAACCACACCACCTGCTGCGCGAGAACCATAAATACTCGATGCAGCCGCATCTTTGAGCACGGAGATAGATTCTACATCCTGCGGGTTGAGGGTGTTAATGTCGCCATCCATTCCGTCAATCAGCACCAAAGGCGCAACGGAAGAGCCTGCTCCAATAGTACCAGTACCGCGAATGTTGAAACTGCGAGTAGCATTCAGTTGTCCGCCAGCACTACCTGCTGTGATGTTCATGCCAGGAACGAGGCCTTGCAAGGCATCTGTTACGGAGTTTACAGGGCGTGCTTCCATCTCTTTGGCACTGACAGTGGCTACAGAGCCCGTCAGATTTACTTTTTTCTGCGTACCAAAGCCAACCACCACAGCCTCTGTCAGGGTGTTGCTCATCTCTTTGAGCCGAATGGTCATGCCAGAAACGGCTTGAACGGTCTGCTTTTCGTAGCCAATCACCGATACAACAACTGTTGCTCCAGGCGTAGCTTCTAAGCTAAATGCACCATTCGCATCTGTCAGAGCCGATTTTCCCGTTCCTTTGACCACGAGATAAACATCCGACAAAGGGACTCCTGACGTAGCATCTACGACGCGACCCTTGATCAAATCTTTGGCTTGTTGAACACTTGACACTAAGGTCGTTGCGTTGCCCACTTGCGGAGCAACCAGCATACTGCAAAGGGCTGCCGAGAATAGGCAAGCGCCTCTTGCAAGACTTTTCTTGGTTAATGATTTCATCGTAGTAATTTGAAATTGGTGCAAAAAGCCAGCACAG
>JBHAFO010000278.1:0-7805 GCA_041856145.1 Alloprevotella sp. | reverse complement strand
CCCAACTCCAAACCACTTACAGAAAAGAAAAAATCTTGGTGGAAGTTTTAGCTTCGCCTTGTATAGCCTCCGCTTTTCCCAAATAGAATATCCACCTTTTACCCTCCCCTGCCAAAACTTATATGAAGATTGTTGATGCACAGCAGATGCAAGACCTCGACCGCCAAACCTTGGCGGAGCAACAAATAGCCTCCATCGAACTCATGGAGCGAGCCGCACAAGCAATTGTCAAAGAGCTTGTGGAGCGTTTTCCTGCGTCACGTCCCTTTATGATCTTTGCAGGACAAGGCAACAATGGCGGAGATGCTTTGGCGGTGGCACGCCTGCTGTTCGAGCGAGGCTATCGTGTAAAAGCCTATTTATTCAACATCTCGCAATCGTTGAGTGCTGACTGTGCCACCAACCGGGAACGTTTGAACGCCCTTGCACCCGACTGCTTGACCGAGGTAACGACAGAATTTGAACCGCCTCAAGTATCAGAAGACACTATCATTGTTGATGGACTTTTTGGCATTGGTATGAAGCGGACGCTCAGCGGAGGTTTTGCCGCCTTGGTGCGCTTCATCAATTTACAGAATGCCACTGTCGTGGCAATAGATATGCCCTCTGGATTGCTCTGCGAGGACAATAGCGACAATGTCTTGAGCCATGTTGTTCGTGCCGACCTCACACTGACATTCCAACTGCCTAAGTTGTCGCAACTCTTGGCGGACAATCTGCCTCTGATTGGCGAATTAAAAATCCTCGACATCGGTCTTTCCGAAAATGCAGTGGCACAAACCCGATCGCCTTTCCGCCTGCTCACCCACAACGAAGTGCGCCATTTACTCAAACCTCGCCCCTACTATGGTCACAAGGGCACTTTCGGGCACGGCTTACTCATCGCAGGCAGTTTTGGTATGGCTGGTGCTGCCATTTTGAGCGCCCGTGCTGCCTTGCGATCAGGACTGGGGAAACTCACCCTGCACACTCCTTTGATGAACAACGACATTCTACAATCGCAAGTGCCCGAGGCGGTTTTGAGCCACGATTGTAGCGATGCCGTTGTCACGCATTCCGTGTCAACAGACGGCTTTACTGCCATGGCAATAGGCTCGGGCATTGGCACGAGTAACGAGACTGCCACGGCATTCATTGAGCAAGTGCGTCGCTCTCGCATTCCAACGGTGATAGATGCCGACGGAATTAACATTCTCTCTGCCCATAAAGGCTGGTTGAAACAGCTCCCGAAAAACAGTATCCTCACACCGCATCCCTTAGAATTCCAACGCTTAGGACTCAAAAGCACGACCTCTTTTTCGGCATTGGCAGAAGCGCGCGAGATGGCGATGCACCATTCGCTTTACATTGTCCTCAAAAGCCATTACACCGCCATTTGCGCTCCCGATGGTAGTGTTACTTTCAACACAACGGGCAATGCAGGAATGGCAACGGCTGGTTCTGGAGATGTCTTAACGGGAATTTTGCTCTCGTTGCTCTCGCAAGGCTACTCCCCCGACGAAGCCACACGCTTAGGGGTATATCTCCACGGCTTAGCGGGCGACTTCGCCACTGAAGTCTTAGGCGAAGAGAGCGTCATAGCCTCCGACATTATCCAGTACCTTTCAAAAGCTTTTCAACATTTACGAGGCGGAACAGAAGCCGCCCTATCATAATATATTTTATGAAGAAAATTTTTATTGCCTACGCAGATAGCAACATGGCTTATTCGCTAAAACGTGTTGGCGCCCAAGCCCGCTCAATCGGAGTGTTTGACGACGTGCTACTATGGACGCCTGAAAAGTTGCCTTAATACGTGTTGAACTCTCCCTTGATGAAGTATGATCGTGGCGGAGATTACAGGGCGAGTAAACCACTATCATCTACGAAACTTTGCGACGCCACGAAGAGGGTACAGTGGTCGTCTACATTGATGCAGGACGCCCGCTGAAGAAAGGCGCAGAATGGTATCTCTTTTTCCAGCTGATGGAAAAATACGATACCATTTGCTTTCAGTATCCTCCATTTGTTGAAGAATGGCGTAGTTGGGGGAATGCTTCTACAGAAATCCAGTATTGGACAAAGCGTAGCCTCATCGAGTTTTTTGACGAGAAGTTCCAAGATGATAAGTACCATCAATTTCGCAAAATATTGGGCGGAGTACTTTTCTTCAAGGGCAAGGACAACAGCCTGCTAAAGGATTGGTTGCAAATTTATGAGCAACACCCTGAGCTGATCATAGAACCATCAAAGGAAGAAAAGGCACAACAAATTAAGGGGTATGTAACACACCGACACGACCAGAGCGTGATTACGCCTTTGGCTTACTATAATCCAAGTGTGCTTGTCCTCCCCGAGTTTATGGAACATTTTGGAGAAGACTGTATTATATTCGCTTCGCGCATCAGAGCCAAGAGCTTCAAACAATTTGTCAGCCTACGAACGAAGTATTATCTCCGCAAATGGCTTGGCAATGACAGCTTTGAGAAAATCAAGAGCAAGCTCTTCAAAAAATAAGCGCAGACACGTTGCGATCTATCAGCAAAGAAGAGCGTTGCAGGTGTTAATATCGTCATCCGTCTTTTAGACTTTGCAACAGTTGCACTTGCATCTGGAACGTAAAAGTATTATCTTTGTCGTAACAAAAAGGGATAATGGTTGTTGAATCACCATTATCCCTTTTTCTATGCGTTTGTCGTGCCACTCCAAGTGGCGCATCCAGAAAAAACTGCCTGCGCTGACTGAAATTTTTCCAAGCCTTCTCGTTTTCACAGGAGGCATCTGTTCATTTGACGCGCCCAATCCGCATGTTAATCTTGGTATAAAAACAAAAAATCTTAGAGGCTACAAGATCTATCTTGTAGCTTAGACAAACGGACAGAGCCAAGCGAAGCATTCGTTTGAGCAATGCTGTTACGAGAAAAGGGCTGGGGAAACGTGAAGAAAATCCTATAGCACGGTCGGAAAAGTCTTTTTTCTTACTAACTTTGCACTTATACTTGGTGGAGTGTGCCTGCACAAGATTTCACACCTACTGAATATGTCCAATGAATAAGCACCTCTACTGGAGCTTACCTCTTATACTCATAGAACAAAAAGCCTCTTATGCTTGTATCACCCTCCCTTCTTGCAGCAAATTTTGCCAACTTAGAAAAAGACATTGAGATGTTGAATCAAAGCAACTGCGATTGGTTTCACCTCGATGTGATGGATGGTGTTTTTGTACCCAACATATCTTTCGGATTCCCAGTCATTGAAGCGATGGCACGCACGGCGCAGAAACCGCTGGATGTGCATTTGATGATTGTTGAGCCACAAAAGTTCATTCCCGAGGTGAAAGCCTTGGGCGCAAAAGTGATGAACGTGCATTACGAAGCCTGCACGCATTTGCACCGCGTTGTGCAAGCGATCAAGAATGAGGGAATGATGGCTGGCGTTACGCTCAATCCGCATACGCCCGTGCATTTGTTGGAAGAAATCATCACTGACTTAGACCTCGTGATGCTAATGTCGGTCAATCCTGGCTTTGGCGGGCAAAAGTTTATCCCACAAATCGTGGAGAAGACCCGCAAGTTACGCCAACTCATAGACGAGAGCGGTAGCCAAGCCTTGATAGAAATTGATGGTGGAGTCAATCGTGAAACAGGACGATTGCTGGCAGATGCAGGCGCAGACATTCTCGTTGCTGGCAGTGCAATCTTTAATGCACCAAATCCACACGAAGAAATTGACTTCTTGAAAGCACTTGCCTAAAAGACAGCCCCTGCTCACACAGGCAAGCGCATAGAGGCTAATACAGGCGCCTTGTTGGCAATTCTCCGTAGCCATAAGTAAGGTCTGTTGATGACAAACGAAGAAAAAGAAAATGGATATTAGTTTAACGCTCCCCACTTTGCTTTCCCCTCAAGACATGCTAACCTTGATGGGACTTATCAAAGAGAGTCGTCGCATCGTTATCTGTGGGCACTATGCTCCTGACGGTGATGCAGTTGGAGCTTGTCTTGGCTGGCAGTCGTACCTCTACAAACTTGGAAAACGTGCCACGATCATTATGCCCAATGCCTATCCCGACTTCTTGAAATGGCTACCGGGCAATCAGAGCATTGTTCTCTACAGCGAGCAAACCAAGCAGGCGCAGGAGTTACTGAAAGAGGCTGACCTCATTTTCTGTTTAGACTTCAGCCAGCCTCATCGTTTGCAGGACATGACCTCTGCCGTGTTCCAAACAAAGGCAAAAAAGGTGGTCTTCGACCACCACGAAGGCTTGGACAGCGAGGCTTTCGACTTTGCAGTATCTCACCCTGAACTGAGTAGCACCTGTGAAATCGTCTTCCGCATCATCTTTGAATTGGGAGGCTATGACGAGTTGAGTCGTGGCTCTGCCACTGCCCTTTACACTGGGCTAATGACAGATACGGGCAACTTTGCTTATGCATCTAATCGTTCTGACATTTTTCTGATTATAGCCCTCTTGGTGCAAAAGGGTATTGAGCGTGATTGGATTTATCGCAAGGTTTTCTACTCCTGGTCGGAGCACCGCCTGCGATTGTGGAACTATGTTTTGGACAACAATCTCCAATTCTACGAAGACCACCGTGCTGCCATTTTTACGCTCAGCCGTGAAGAGATGAAAGCCCATAAATATATCCGTGGCGATGCCGAAGGCTTGGCAAACGAGCCTCTGAAAGTGCGCGGAATGAAGCTATCCATTTCCCTGCGAGAAGACACAGAGCGGGATGTTATCCGTGTTTCTTTGCGCTCCACAAATGGTTTCCACTGTAGAGAGATCGCAGAAAAATTCTTCAACGGTGGAGGACACGACGACGCTGCAGGCGGACAACTCCCCTTCCCGCTGTCCGAGGCTAAGAAAATAGCTGAACAGGCCATTGCAGCCTATGCAGAGGAGTTGCATGCACTCTCTCAATAAGCCTGCATTTATCCCTTTCCACTGAGATAGAGAAGTATTTCTCTCTTCTAAACAAAATCTCCTATGAGAACAGTTCCCATAGCATTTGCTTTCGACAACAACTTGGTTTTCCCTGCCAAAGTATGTCTCTCGTCGTTGCTCTTGTCAGCTGCGGATGAGACTTTTTATCATATCTTCATCTTGCATGGAAGTGAAGTAGTAATAGACGAGACTGACTTCCGAAAGTTGGAGGCTGCGTATGGTAATTGCAAAATTGAATTTCGAGCAGTTCCCCCAGGCTTATTCAAAGACTGCTACGAAGTGCGAGGTATAACCATTGCCACGTATTACCGCTTGATGATACCTGAGATTATCCCCGAATATGATAAGATTATTTATTCTGATGTGGATGTTATCTTCAGAGAGGATCAAGGGAAATACTATGATATTGAATTAGCCGACGATATTTATGTAGCTGGCGTGAATTGCGCTGCTTTTCTCGACAAACCTTGTTCTGAACGAAAGGCAGAGGATTACCTACGCACATCTCCAGGATACATTTATGCAGGTAATATCATATTCAATTCCAAAGCTATTCGAGCGCAAAACATTACAGCCTTATTCATTGAAGAGGTCAAGAAGAAGCATCGCCTCCAAGACATGGAGGTGCTTAATCGAGTTTGCAAGGGACACATCTTACGGCTTCCTCCAGCATTCTGCCTAACACCTGGGTTGGAGACCAAAACACAAACACGGCGTGCAGAAATGGGAGATATATTCTCTGAGGAAGAAATCGAATATGCTTTTACGAAAGGCACGCTACATTACGCAGGTCCTAAACCTTGGAACACTTCTCTTTGTTTTGATGCAGATGCTTGGTGGACGACCTACAGGAAGAGCATCTTCTTCGATCGAACTTTTATGTTCCAGCATAACCAAAAGCAGTTTAATTGGTGGAAGAATATTTCTCTCAAAAAAAGGATAGGTCTACTGCTTAGATATTTTATCAAAGAATAGTTACTCCTATTTCTCTAATATAAAAACAATGCATCAAGTATCCGTCATAGTTCCCATCTTCAAGGTTGAACAATTCATCGTGCGTTGCGCCCAACAACTCCTTGGGCAATCGCTCGAAAGTGTCCAACTCATATTTGTGGACGATTGTAGCCCCGACAATAGTATGGCACTCTTAGAGGAGACGATACAAGCGCATGGTGCTTCCTCTAAGGATATTCAGATTATTCGCCATGAGCGCAACAAGGGTTTAGCAGCTGCGCGCAACACGGGGCTGTCTGTCGCAACAGGCGAATACATCCTGCACTGCGACAGCGACGACTACTTGGAACTCGATGCCTTAGAACTCTTGTATTCAAAGGCAAAAGAGGGAGATGCCGACATTGTTTGGAGCGATTGGTACTTGACCTATGCTTCGGCGGAACGTTATATGCCACAACCAAATTATGCCACGGCATACGAAGCATTACAGGGTGTGTTGGGTGGAGGAATGAAGTTCAATGTTTGGAACAAACTTGTGCGCCGTTCCCTCTATACAGCCTATGATATCCAATTTCCCGAAGGTCATAACATGGGCGAAGATATGACCATGATTATGCTCTTTGCAGTCGCCACAAAAGTGGCTTATGTACCCAAGGGACTCTATCACTATGTGCGCTTAAACGAGAATGCTTATACCCAGCAACAAACACCCCAACAGTTGGCAGACATCCAATTCAACGCTGAGCGTGTGGTGGAGTTCCTACAAAACCATAGCATTCAAAACGTAACTCCCACCGACATTCGTATCTTTCAACTCAATGTAAAGTATCCCTTCCTCACCACAGGAAAGAAAGATGATTTTAAGAGGTGGCAGGAATGGTTTCCCGAGGCAAATGCCTATATTTGCAAAAATCACACGATGGGATTACGAGCACGCTTCCTCCAATGGAGTGCCAGCAAGAAGCTCTATAGTGTCGTGAAATTACACGCCCTGCTCTTATCTTATTACTACAACAGATTTTCAACAAAATGATTAGATTCCTCGGTATACTCTTAGGATTTATCATATTAGACTTCTATTTTTTCCCAATAGAGTTTACTTTTCTGCCAGCCGGTCTTAATAGCAAAATGATCGTTGCTGGGCTTGGAATTATATGTTTTGTTTTTCAAACACTAAAAAGGAGGGAGTTAATCATAAACGCTGATGATCTTCAGCTCATTGGTTTTATAGTTTTAATCTCTTTATTGGGGCATATCTCTATGGCTTATAATGGGACGCCCGATGACGCCTATGCCAACTACTTCATATCCGCTGGAACCTGGATCACGGGAGCTTATGCAGTCATTACCTACCTTAGTACAATACATAAGACCTTCAGTTGGCACACCCTCCTGCACTACCTTGTTGCAGTGTGCGTATTCCAGTGTATTACAGCAATATGGATAGACAATTCAGAAAGCTTCAGCAATTTTGTAGACTCCTACTTTCGCTTCGGGCAAGAGATGTTTCGTAGCATTAAACGCTTATATGGGATCGGTGCAGCCTTGGACGTAGCAGGCATACGCTTCTCGGTCGTACTCACTTTGATCTTTTACTTACTAACAGATAGTAAGTTGCAAAAAAGTAACTGGTTCTACTTCTTTTACATGATAAGTGCTATCATTATTATTGGCTTGGGAAATATTATTGCAAGAACAACTACTGTAGGTGCGATCCTCGGCTTGGGATATTTCCTCTTCAAATCCATAGCCCAAGGGAGCACTCTCAAAGGCCATTTTCTCAGAATATGGATATGGCTTTTCATCATCCTACTCATATCCATCCCAGTTTTTGTCTTTTACTATAATACCGATGGGGCGTTCCATGACTATATGCGTTTCGCCTTTGAGGGATTTTTCTCTTTGATTGAAAAAGGACGTTGGG
>JBHAFO010000277.1:0-4397 GCA_041856145.1 Alloprevotella sp. | reverse complement strand
CTCCACTTTCAAACCTTGGTGCGCCTGATGGAACGACTCACAGCCGACATCCCCGTGCGCCCTGCCCCGAATTTGGAGCAACCCCTGCCTGCTTATATGCCAGAACTGCGTCACAGTCCGAAAGATACGCACCAAGCGCACGTGGTGATAGGTAATCGTGTGCCGGGTGGGCGGTCGGAGGAGCGATACACCTTGCTACTTCTTAACAATATGCTCGGAGGTCCGGGCATGAACTCCCGCCTCAACATCGCTCTGCGAGAGAAGGCAGGATTGGTTTATGCCGTAGACTCGTCCGTCAGCCTCTATCCAGATACGGGCACGATGAGCATTTACTTCGGTTGCGATGCCTCGGACGTGGAACGATGCCGTCGCATCGTTTCAAGAGAAATGCGCCATTTCATCGAGAAAGAGCTAACGCCCCGACAACTCCTCATGGCGCAGCAACAAGTCATAGGGCAACTACGGATAAGTAGGGAGAATCGAGAACCTCGCATTGCCAACATGGCAAAGAACTATGCCCTCTATGGCACGCTCAAGCCCTTCGACAATGTAGTGGCATCGTTCCAAGGAATTACGCCCACCGCATTACGGTCGCTTGCCACGCGGATATTCGACCCAGAGTCATTGACTACGCTAATTTATAGCCCGCAGTAAAACAATAAGGCAACCCTTCACAGAGCGAAGGGTTGCCTTTATTTTTATTCATCTAAGTCTCTTATTTCTTCAAAGCCTCCTTGACGGCTTGGTAAATGGCATCGCCACGCAAGCCTTTGGCTATGATGTTACCAGCAGGATCGACCAGCAAAATTTCGGGAATAGCCACAATGGAATACGCCTTGAGCGTTTCGTCGCGTGTGTTGCGGGGCAAGATGAGATGATGCCAGTAGGCTTTATCTTCTTCTATCGCCTTTGTCCATTCCGCCTTACTGAGATCGGTCGAAACACCAAGGATGGTGAAATTTTCTCCTTTGAACGCCTCAAGTGTCTTTAGGAGGTTGGGCGTTTCAGCCCTACACCATTTGCAACCAGAGCTCCAGAAATCGACAAGGACATACTTGCCTTTGAAGTCTGCAAGGCTCAGCGGTTTTTCTTTCCTATCCACACCAACAATGGGTGGAGCTTGCTGACCAACAGCGGACTGCTCCAAGAGTTTCAGCCTGCGGTTCATCTTGTGATAATACTCCGTCTGTTTCGCCTCATCATCGTATTCATCGAGAAGAGACCGCACCTTTGCGATGGCTTCAGGCGTTTCAAGTTGGGCGTACATCAGTCGGTACGTGTACAGAAGGTATGCCCCGAAAGCCGTGCCCCGTGTGTCCTTCAACAACTGGGCTTGCCATTGGCTCACCCGCTCTGCTCCAGCGTCATAAATCGGGTTAGAAATAGCTTTAATTCGCGCCATCTCTTCCGTGTCGCCCTTGGCACGAGCAGCATAGAAGAGGGCATCCAAAGAATCCAAGGCTTGGCGGTTCGCCAAGCGGTATCGCTCTGCCGTGAAGGACTGATACTGCGCATCGAGCTTGGCTTCGCCCAAATCGGCGAGGAGCTTCCCGTCCTTACTCTTAGAGAGTGTCACACGATTATCGCCCACGTTGAAGAAATGGAAACTGCCATTCTGCGTAACGTCACGCGCCTCCTTGTTCCACTCGGCAGTGAGGAAGAGCACCTGCGCATATAGGCTGTCGTTCCTATAGGCGAAGTGAGTGTTTACAACCTCCACTGAGTCGAGAAGGGCGATGCGCTTGTTATGTTCATCAATCACGCGGAAAAGATACACGCGCTTTATGGTTTGGTCAGTCGCCACGCCCGTGATGTTTAACCCCGAAGCCTGCGCCAACAAGCTGAGGCAGGCGCACCAAAAACTTAATACTAATCTTCTGTTCATAGCTCTCGCTTATCGTTCGTTCTGAGGCATACCGGGGTTGAAACGCAAGACCTTGGCTGGGATTGGGAGAACGTACTTGTTGCTATTTGCCTCCAAGGTGTAAGTCGTGCCATTAACCGTTCGAGTAATATCCTTCGCAAAACGTGTCTCCAAGTTCAGACGCTTGAGGTCGATGAGGCGGGTAAGTCCCAACATGGGGAACTCTCGGCGACGCTCCTCCAGCACGGAAGTCAGCGCATCGTCGGCTGTGGAAGCCGTGAGAGCCACGTTGTTCGCAATGCGACTATCTCTCAAAGCGTTGAGATGCGTCATGGCGTTCGTCACAGAGCCTATGCGTGCCTCACACTCGGCTGCAATAAGATACATCTCCGCTGTAGAAAATGCCAAATTGGCTCTGAGCCACTGCATCCACATATTATATTGGAGCGGAATGCCGTAGAAAATTTTAGAGAAATAGAGCTTAGCCCGCATATCGTCCGCAGAGTAAAGTGCCAACAGCTCGTCCGAACCATACACCACACCGCTTGCTCCGTAAGCATAAGGCGCAAGGCGGATGTAAATATTCTCAGGATTATCTGTCAAGTCGGGCACATTGGTGCGACCGCTTGCGCCATAAGGATTGACAACAGAGTATTGCGTCAAATCGAGCAGAGTGTTTGAAGACGCCAACACCTGATTGGCATAATCCAAAGCCTTGGCGTAGTCGCCCATATAGAGATAAGTGCGGGCAAGCATTGCCAATCCCGTGGACTGCGAAGCCCTGAAAGCGTTATTCACAGGCTTGGTGGGCAAATTAGTCGCGGCTTCTTGCAAGTCTGCCAGTATTTGGTCATACACTTGTTGCACCGTTGCTCTTGACAGTCCCTCTTCCCCGATGTTCTCGCTCAGCACCAAGGGGACAGCCAAGTCGGTTGCTGCCGTCGCAGAGGTATAGTGCTTGCCGTAGGCATTGGCAAGATTGAGATACTCGAAGGCTCTCCCCACCAACGCCTCAGCACGCACGGCGCGCTTCTTTGCGTCAGTTGCTTCCGTTGCCCCCATAACATTATTGATGATCACATTATAGTAGTAAATCCGATTGTAGGACATCGTCCAAAGATCATCGCTTTCCGAATCACCAAACACCTCTGACTGGAAAGTGTAGAGGTTCTTGATGGAATTACTAACGGTGTTCATGCCTTGCGAATAGTCGTTCTCCGATTGGTCGGGAAGGAACACATCGTCCGTCATGTATATAGGATAGGTTGCCGAAGCCTTGAGTACATTTGCTTCGTTGAGCATAGCCTCGTAGTCGGCGGCGGTTTCGGGAATGATTTCGCCCTTGGGTTGGATGTCCAAGTAGCTGTCGCAGGACACGAGCAAAGCCCCTGCCATGAGCGACGCTATGATAGAATGATAAAATTTCATTGTCTTTAGTCTTTTAGAAAGTGGCTGAAATACCGAAAGTCCAGGTGGCAGGAGTTTTTACCCCTCTTGAGCCCCAGCCATAACCTGTTGTTGTCATTGCTTCGGGGTCTATGCCACGATCGTTGGCAGTCCACGTGAGCAGGTTCTGCGCCTGGAGTGTGAGCGACAAGGCTGAAAGTTTCCAGCGTGCTATGAGCGGTTTGTCGAAATTGTAGGTCAGCGACAAATCTCTAAGCTTCATATAATCGCCTTTCACCACATGGATATTTGCCGTGTACCAAGGGTGCTGATCCGTGTATATATCGAGTGCACTTCCTGTGATTGCAGGCGTTGTGTTTGGATCCAACTCATCGCCCGGCTGTCGCCAAGCATTGAGAATTCCCCGATAGATGTTTGTCGTTGGAGGAAGCGCAAGGTAAGCCGCAGCCTCGTCGCGCAGAACATGCCCGCCATAGTAGACAAACATAAATGAAAGGTCGAAGTTTTTATACGAAATCGTGTTGGAGAGCGAACCATTGAAGCGAGGCACACGTGTACCCGAGTATTCCAAATCCTCAATGGCTGTCACTTCGCTCGCGGTGCTATTGCCGTCCACATAGTATAAGGGCGTGCCATCTGTGGAGGAGAGGCCTGCATAACGGTGACTAAACACTGCGCCAATGGGATAGCCCTTCACGGAGGCATAACCATTGGTGTAGTTGAACACCGTGGCATTGAGGTCTTCCACATCAGTCAGCTTGTTTTTGTTATAACCGAAGGTTAGCGATGCACCCCATCTGAAATCTTTGTTTTCAAGAATGCGTCCGTGCAGAGCAAGCTCAAATCCGCGGTTGTACATCGCTCCGTAATTGAGCATCACCTCGTCCCAGCCCAAAGTGGGGTCGGCATCTCGGTAGGCAAGCAGGTCTGTTGTGCGCTTATTATATATATCCAAGCTACCCCAGAGGCGGTTGTTGAGTACAGCGAAGTCCACGCCGAAGTTCAAAGTTCCTGTCTTCTCGCAACGCAGAGTGGGGTTAGCAGGATTTTTAATGCTCGAACCGAAATCGCCAATAAGGCTGTTATATTTCAAAGCATACAAGGTGAGGTACGGACCTGCATCCTT
>JBHAFO010000276.1:0-4294 GCA_041856145.1 Alloprevotella sp. | reverse complement strand
TGAACTACCGTATTGCTTA
Organism: Alloprevotella sp.; assembly: GCA_041856145.1. Classification (GTDB taxonomy): domain Bacteria; phylum Bacteroidota; class Bacteroidia; order Bacteroidales; family Bacteroidaceae; genus Alloprevotella. The sequence goes on along the minus strand of JBHAFO010000276.1, from coordinate 4,275 downwards.
CCTTGGCGAGACCATGGTTAACTGGTGTCCAGGACTTGGCACCGTGCTTGCCAACGACGAGGTTGTTGATGGTGTGAGCGAGCGTGGCGGTCACCCCGTAGTGCAGAAGCAGATGAAGCAATGGTGCTTGCGCATCTCGGCTTATTCGCAACGCCTCCTCGATGGCCTTGACACCGTGCAGTGGAGCGATTCTATTAAGGAAACACAGCGCAACTGGATTGGTCGTTCGGAGGGGACGGAGATGGAGTTTAAGCTGAAAGGTCAGGAAACTGGATTCACCATCTTCACAACCCGCGCGGATACCATTTTCGGTGTGACATTTATGGTACTTGCACCAGAAAGTGAGCTGGTTGAGGCTTTGACCACCGCTGAACAGAAAACGGCAGTGGCTGCTTATCTCGAGGAAGTGAAGCACCGCACCGAGCTTGATCGCATGGCAGGTAAGAAAGTGAGCGGTGTGTTCACCGGAAGCTATGCTATCAATCCTTTCACAGGCGCAGAAATTCCTATCTGGGTGAGCGACTACGTGCTCGCAGGCTATGGTACAGGCGCAATTATGGCAGTGCCTGCACACGACAGCCGTGACTACGCTTTTGCCCGCCACTTCAACTTGCCCATCGTCCCACTCGTGGAAGGATGCGATGTGAGCGAGGAAAGTTTTGACGCCAAGGAAGGCATTGTGACGAACTCCCCTGCTGTGGGCACAACCTCAGCGGACGGATTTTCGCTCAATGGACTAACAGTCAAAGAAGCCATTGCCAAGACCAAGAGCTACGTGACAGAGAAAGGCATTGGGCGTGTGAAAGTGAATTTCCGTCTTCGTGATGCAATTTTCAGCCGTCAACGCTACTGGGGCGAGCCTTTCCCTGTTTATTATAAGGAGGGGATGCCACAGATGATTCCCGAGGCATGTTTGCCTTTGGAACTTCCCGATGTGGACAAATTCTTGCCTACAGAAAGCGGTGAACCTCCCCTTGGCAACGCCACCCGTTGGGCGTGGGACGAAGTCAATCGCTGTGTCACTGACAATAGTAAGATCGACAACGAAACCATCTTCCCGCTCGAACTTAACACGATGCCTGGTTTCGCTGGCTCCAGTGCCTATTATCTCCGCTATATGGACCCTCGCAACGAGGAGGCATTGACTGATGACAAGGTACGCAACTACTGGCAGAATGTGGACCTTTATGTGGGTGGATCGGAGCATGCAACGGGACACTTGATCTATAGCCGTTTCTGGAACAAGTTCCTCTTCGATCTCGGCAAGAGCTGTGTGGACGAACCTTTCCAACGCCTCGTTAATCAGGGCATGATACAAGGGCGGTCTAACTTCGTGTATCGTATCAAGGACAGCAATACTTTCGTGAGTCTTGGGTTGAAGGACAAGTACGAAGTGACCCCTCTGCACGTCGATGTAAACATCGTGACAAACGATGTCCTCGACCTCGAAGCCTTTAAGGCGTGGCGTCCCGATTATGCCGATGCAGAGTTCATTCTTGAAGACGGCAAGTACATCTGCGGATGGGCTGTTGAGAAAATGTCCAAATCGATGTACAATGTTGTGAACCCCGACACGATTGTTGAACGTTATGGCGCAGACACCCTCCGCCTCTACGAAATGTTCCTCGGCCCTATCACGCAGAGCAAACCCTTCGACCTTAACGGCATTGATGGCTGTTTCCGTTTCTTGCGCAAGGTTTGGAATCTTTTCTTCACCAAGGATGATGCCCTCGCAATCACCGACACAGCGCCCACGAAGGAGAACTTGAAGAGCCTGCACAAGCTCATCAAGAAAGTAACAGAGGACATTGAGGAAATGTCCTATAACACCAGTGTGGCTGCCTTCATGATTGCGGTGAACGAGCTGGCACAGCAGAAGTGCACAGCCCGCGAGGTGTTGGAGCAGTTCGTGATACTTCTTTCTCCTTTCTGCCCCTTCATTGGCGAGGAGTTATGGCATTTGCTCGGTCACGAAACCACCGTGTGCGATGCCCCTTGGCCCGTGTTCAACGAGGACTACCTCAAAGAAGACAGCGTGACGCTCAGTATTTCCTTCAATGGCAAGACCCGTTTCACGATGGACTTCCCCACCGATGCGCAAAAAGCCGACATCGAGGCTGCTGCCTTGGCGAACGAGCAAACGCAAAAGTATCTTGATGGCGCAGAGATCGCTAAAATTGTGGTCGTGCCAGGTCGCATCGTTAATTTTGTGCTGAAGAAATAAAACAGCGTTCCGCCCCAACCATTGTTTTGGGGCGGAACGACAATTTTCAATCATTATATATTATATGGAAAAGAAGTTTCATTTGACCCTTCTTCAAGAGTCGAAAGATTACACGCTCATTACCCTCGGTTTGCTTATGTATGCTGTGGGCTACACCTGCTTCCAACTCCCCTACGAAATCACAACGGGCGGAGTGGCTGGTATCGGTGCTTTGTTATACTATACCCTCCACGTGCCCACTTGGGTCACCTTCTTGATGATCAACATTCCGCTGATGGTGGCAGCAGTCATTATCCTTGGTTGGAAGTTCAGCATCAAAACGATCTACGCCGTGGGCATGCTCAGCTTCTTCCTCGGTATTGCCGAACCGCTGATGCGCAATTATGGTATTGCAAATCCCGCTGTTTACGAAATGGTGAATGGTGTGCGCACCCTCGTGGCAGGCTATGAGCAGAGTGGTAATGGCTTGCCGATGCTCCTTGGCGAGCAGTCGTTCATGGCGTGTGTGATGGGTGCGGCATTGGAAGGCGTTGCCCTCGGTATGGTCTTCGCCAGCAATGGCAGCACGGGTGGTACGGACATCATCGCCGCCATCGTGAATAAGTATAAGGACGTGACCCTCGGTCAGATGGTAATGTTTATCGACATTCTGATCATCAGTTCGTCGTTGCTCACAGAGATTGGCTCGCTCAACAAGTTGCTCTATGGCTATTGCACCCTCATCATTGCCAATCTCCTGCTCGACTACGTGGTAGACCGTGGTCGCCAGTCGGTACAATTCCTCATCTTCTCGCGCAAATACGATGAGATTGCCGAGGCAATTATGGCAGAGACTGAACGTGGCATCACCGTATTAAATGGACAGGGCTGGTACACCAAGACGGAGCGCAAAGTGCTTGTTCTCTTGGCACGTCGCAGGGAGAGCACCAACATCTTCCGCATTATCCAAGCCATAGACCCCACCGCCTTTGTGTCGCAGAGCAAGGTCGTTGGCGTATTCGGCGAGGGCTTCGACCGCATCAAGGCGAAGGCGAGAAAAGGCATCAAGTCGGAGAGCGTAACCGCACCGGAAGAGGCACTGCCCACGGCTGGAGAATAGTATAGCCCTCTCTTTGATACTTCCCATAGCCCCTCCCACCTTTATTCAACAGGGGGAGGGGCTTTTTTAGCATTGTTGAATAGGCATTTCCCCTCCTCAAAAATCCTTGCCCTATGGCTCAAGTTCCTACGCTCCGCAAGAGCAATTTTGAACTCCTACGCATCGTTAGCATCCTCCTCATTCTGTTGATGCACTGCTATGCACAAGTGCCAGTCAAGAACCTGAGCACAGCCAATTACCTCCTTGGTTTTGGCATCAATGCCGTGGGCAACATTGCCGTGTCCTGCTTCGTCCTCCTCTCGGGCTATTTTGCCGTGCGATTCAAGGGCGAGCGTTTTTTACAACTCATCTATCTTACTGTTCTTTACACCGCCATCACAGACCTCTTGCGCCATGGTTGGGCGAGCGAGGAATTGCTCCGTGCTGTTTTGGGCATCGTGCGACAGAGCAACGCCATCTGGTTCATCGTTTGTTATCTCCTGCTTCAGCTCCTTTCGCCCTTTGTCAATCCCTTTCTCGAACAGCTCTCCCGTGCCCGCTATCACCGCCTACTGTTCATCGGCTTCATCGTTCTCAACGTGCTGACCACCTTTTTGCCACCCTTTGGGGCATATATCACTGTGGCAAGTGGCAAGAGTTTCGCCTATTTCCTCTATCTCTATGCTATTGGCCGTTACCTTCGCTTGCATGTCGATGCGTATCCCTCTGCCCAGCGTTGCCTACTTGGCTTTGGACTTAGCACTCTCGCTATCTTTGTGGGCAATCTCACTTTGAGCCATCTCAGTCATAAAATGATTTACCCCCTCTCCATCGATGCCAGCCCATTGATCCTTTTTTCAGCACTCTGCGTATTCAATTGGGCAAAGACATGGTCAGTCCAGAGTCGGGCTATAAACTGGGTGGCTTCAAGTGTCGTAGCTGCCTACCTTTTGGACCAATTGCGTTACTTCCT
>JBHAFO010000275.1:0-7787 GCA_041856145.1 Alloprevotella sp. | reverse complement strand
GCCCAGCCAGACGAGCAGAGCCAAGCACCGTAGTGCTTGAGCTATGCCGTGGCTCAGAAAAGGTCTGTTGGAGACGAACCTTTTCGCCCAGCCATGCGAGTAGAGTTGAGCATCGCAGTGCTTGAGCTATGCTGTGGCGCAGGAAAGGTCTGCTGGAGACGAACCTTTTCGCCCAGCCAAGCGAGCAGAGTTGAGCACCGTAGTGCTTGAGCTATGCTGTGGCGCAGGAGAAATCTGTTAAAAACGAACTTATTTCGGCTCCGACCAGCGTCAAAACCGCTCCAACTTCCTCCCTTTTGCAAAAAACTCTATAGATAATTTTCTGTTTTATCTTTGAATTTTGTAACTTCGCCCTCAGAACTACTCTGAGAGGTGGCACAGAACGTTGCAACACCTTATATAATTTATATAAGGAGTGGTCTCATTGATTTTGGACAATAATAATTTCAACATAACAACTTCATGAACTTTACTCTCTTTGTCGCTGCATTGCTCACGGGGCTTGGCTTCGTGGCATTGGTGACGGTGCTTGCCAATTTGCTCGCACCTCGCAGCTTCAATGCACAGAAGGAAGAACCCTTCGAGAGTGGTATCCCAACACGTGGTAAGTCGTGGATGCAATTCAGAGTAGGCTACTATCTCTTCGCCATCCTCTTCCTGATGTTCGACGTGGAAACCATGTTCCTCTTCCCCTGGGCAGTGGTGATGAATTCTATGGGAGCAGCAGGCCTTGTGGCTGTGCTGTTCTTCCTGTTTATCTTGGTATTGGGCTTGGCGTATGCCTGGCGTAAAGGTGCACTCGAATGGAAATGATAAAGAAAGCTACTATCAAGTCCATCCCCTACGAGGAGTTTAAGGACAATGCCACCTATGAGCAGTTGGTGCAGGAACTCAATGCCAACGGTGTGAACGTGGTGGTGAAAAAGCTGGACGATCTCTTCGACTGGGGGCGTAGCAATTCATTGTGGCCTCTGACTTTTGCCACAAGTTGCTGTGGTATCGAGTTCATGGCAGTCTGTGCCGCTCGTCACGACATCGCGCGCTTTGGTTTTGAGGTGACACGTAACTCGCCCCGCCAAGCCGACGTGATTCTTGTGAGCGGTACAATCACGACAAAGATGGCACCCGTGTTGAAACGTCTGTACGATCAGATGGCAGATCCAAAGTATGTGGTGGCGATTGGCGGCTGCGCCATTAGCGGTGGCCCTTTCACAAAGAGCTACCACGTGGTGATGGGCGTAGACAATGTGATTCCGGTGAACGTGTACGTCCCCGGCTGTCCACCCCGTCCTGAGTCGTTCCTCTACGGTATGATGCAGTTGCAACGCATCGTGAAGGTGGAAAATTTCTTCGGCACAACGAACCGCAAGGAGCGCGACCCCTTCAAAGCGCAAGCTAAGGAACGCCAAGCAGAAATCATTAACCAAGAGGAAAAGGCATGACATTAGACCCCCAACTCATTGCGCCCTCGGAGCTTAAAGCCACCATGGCGCAACTCAAAGCCGAAGGCTTCGACTTCCTCGTGCATCTCACCGGTATGGACTGGGGCGAGGAAGGTTTCGGCGTGGTATATCAGCTGGAAAACACAGCCTCGGGCGAGCACCGCGCATACCGCACAGTAACGCCCGAGAGAGAGAAGCCGATGCTCCCCACGGTTTCAGACCTTTGGGAAATTGCTAACATTTATGAGCGAGAAGTCTATGACTTCTTCGGTATCATCTTTACAGGTCACCCCGATATGCGCCGTATCTTCTTGCGTGAGGATTGGGTGGGTTTCCCACTCCGCAAGGACGATAAGCCAGAGGAGCAAAATCCTTTCAAGCTCGAGAACGCTGAACTCTCGGACGTGACGACACAATATGACGTGCAGCCCGATGGTACGGTGACGACCAAGCAAAACATTGTGTTCGAGGAAGATGATTATGTCATCAACTTCGGACCTCAACACCCGTCTACTCACGGTGTGTTGCACTTCCGTATTGCCTTGGAAGGCGAGCGCATCAAAAAGATTGACCCTGTGTTGGGCTATATCCACCGCAGTATTGAGAAGATCAACGAGGGTATGACTTATCCACAGACCTTGGCATTGACCGAGCGTATGGACTATCTCAGTGCGATGCAGAACCGCCACGCACTTTGCATGGTCATCGAGCAAGCGATGGGCGTGGAAGTCAGCGATCGGGTGCAGGTTATTCGCACCATTATGGACGAGTTGCAACGCATCGACTCCCACCTGCTCTATTTCTCTTGCCTCTGTCAAGACATGGGTGCGACAACGCCGTTCCTCTACGGCTTCCGCGACCGTGAGCTGGTGCTCGACATCTTCGAGGAAACCACGGGCGGACGTCTGATCTTCAACTACAACACCATCGGAGGTGTGATGTACGATATTCACCCCAACTTCTGTCGCCGTGTCAAGGAGTTCATTCCCGTGATGCGCAAGAATTTGAAAGAATATCACGACATTTTCACGGGTAATGTTATCTTCCAAAATCGCTCAAAAGGCGTAGGCGTGCTGACCAAGGAGGAAGTGATCAATTTGGGCTGTACGGGTGGCACTGGCCGTGCTTCGGGTTGGCACAATGACCTGCGCAAGCTCCGCCCTTATGCGGCTTACGATCGTGTAGACTTTAAGGAAATTACTTTCACGGAGGGCGATAGCTTTGCCCGCTATATGGTGCGCTTGTTAGAAATTGAGGAGAGCTTGCACATTATCGAGCAACTCATCGACAATATCCCCGAAGGCGCAACGCAGGAGAAGATGAAACCAATTATCAAAGTGCCTGAAGGACGCTTCTACGCTGCGGTGGAAAGTAGCCGTGGACAGTTTGGCGTTTATCTCGAAAGCAATGGCGACAAGAGTCCTTATCGCCTGCACTATCGCTCCGTGGGCTTGCCCTTGGTTTATGCCATGGATAGAGCGTGTCGAGGAAACTTCATTGCCGACTTTGTGACTATTGGAGGTACGTTCGACTACATCGTGCCTGACGTTGATAGATAATTCAAAAAGCACTAAGTGCATAGCAATTCATAAATATGTTCGACTTTAGTAGCGTAACACAGTGGATTCATAGCTTGCTGATGACCACCCTCGGTTTCCCAGAATGGCTCACCATACTCACGGAGAGCATCTTGGTTGCCCTGGTGATTATCACCCTCTATGCTATCTTTGCCATTGTTCTTATTTATATGGAGCGCAAAGTCTGCGCGGCGTTCCAGTGTCGCCTTGGCCCCAATCGTGTGGGTAAGTGGGGCTTGTTGCAGGTTTTCTCCGATGTTTTCAAAATGTTGCAGAAGGAGATTATCAAAATGCGCAACTCCGATCGCTTCCTCCACGACCTTGCGCCTTATTTCATGGTGGCAGCGAGTATGATCACCTTCGCTTGTTTGCCTTGGAACAAGGGTGCGCAAATCCTCGACTTCAACATCGGAATTTTCTTCATCCTTGCCATTTCTTCGGTGAGTGTGGTGGGTATTCTCTTGGCAGGTTGGGCAAGTAACAGTAAGTATCCGCTCATCGGTGCGATGCGCTCAGGCGCGCAAATCATCAGCTACGAGCTTTCTATCGGCTTGACGATGCTGACAGTTGTGGCGATGACGGGGACAATGCAAGTGTCGGAGATTGTGGAACAGCAGTACGAACACGGCTGGAACCTCTTCCGTGGTCACATCCCTGCGCTGATCGCCTTTATTATTTACCTCATTGCAGGTAATGCAGAGTGTAACCGTGGTCCTTTCGACTTGCCCGAGGGCGAGAGTGAGCTGACAGCGGGTTATCACACCGAATACTCGGGCATGCACTTCGGCTATTTCTATTTGGCGGAGTACTTGAACCTTTTCATCACTGCGGGAATTGCCACAACGGTGTTCCTCGGCGGTTGGTCACCATTGCATATTCCAAGTTTTGACGGCTTTAACGACATCATGGATATGATTCCTGGTGCAGTTTGGTTCATTGGTAAAACCATGTTCGTGGTCTTCCTTTTGATGTGGGAGCGTTGGTCGTTCCCCCGCTTGCGCATCGACCAAATTCTTACATTGGAGTGGAAGTATCTGATGCCTATAAGTTTGGTAAATCTTCTGCTGATGGCAACCCTCGTAGCCTTCGGTCTTCACTTCTAACGCTTAACAGACAATGAGTAACCATCAAGAAAGCTCCTACTTCGGAGGATTGTTCTCGGGCATCAAGTCGTTGGCTATCGGTCTGCGCACCACGATGCGTGAGCTGTTCGTCAAGAAGATTACGCAGGAGTATCCCGAAAATCGGGCAGAGCTTAAAATGTTCGATCGCTTCCGTGGCGCACTCATCATGCCCCACAACGAGAACAACGAGCATAAATGTATTTCTTGCCACCTGTGCGAGAAGGCTTGTCCCAACGATTCGATCGCTATCGTCGATGAGGTGGTCGAGGTCGATGGCAAGAAGAAAAAGATTTTGGGCGTTTACGAATATAATTTAGGCAAGTGTATGTTCTGCATGCTCTGCACCCAAGCATGTCCGCAAGACGCCATCGAGTTTGACCAGAGCTTTGAGAATGCCGTGTTCGACCGCAACGTGCTGAACCAACGCCTCAATGCAGAAGGCAGTAAGTGCGTGGAGCGTAAACCTGTGGCTAAGCCCGCAGCACCAAAGCCTGCTGTGGCAAAACCAGCCGTAACGCCAGCAGAGAATGCACCTGCTCCAGCGGAAAATACGCCTGCCCAAACAGAGGAGGTGATTGCTCCTGCAGAAAAAGCTACTGCACTTACGGAGAACACGACACTCCCTGAGGAGAACACCACAGCTCCAGCAGAGAGTGTTGCGCCTACGGCAGAAAAAACTCCTGCGGTGAGTGAGGCAACAAGTGAAAGTCCAACCCCCACGACAGGTGCGGAGGGTACGCCCGAAACACCTTCAGCTAAGGAAAATTAAAGATTATGGATTCACATAACATAGCATTTGTCATTCTTTCCGTCATCGTGAGCTGTATGTCCATAATGACGGTAACGACCAAGAGCATCATGCGCTCTGCCACCTACCTTTTCTTCACCCTCCTCGGCACGGCAGGACTTTATTTCCTGCTGGGTTATACCTTCCTCGGGGCTGTGCAGATCATGGTCTACGCTGGCGGTATCATCGTGCTGTATGTCTTCGCCATCCTGCTCACTCGCGGGGCCAAAGACAAACTCTCGGAAAATACCTTGGCAAAGGTGCTGTCGGCTGGACTGCTCAGCTTGGCAGGCTTGGGCATCTTCCTCTTCCTTTTCATGACCTATCAATTCAAAGCGCAGATACTCACTGCTCCAACGGAGAGCGTCCTCTCGATGGACACCATCGGTAAAGCCCTCCTCTCGGCAGGCGAGAACGGCTACCTCCTCCCCTTCGAGATTGTCAGCCTCCTGCTTCTCGCTTGCATTGTAGGCGGATTGGTCATTGCACGCAAACGCTAAAATAGTAGATAGATATGATACAAGTTGAGTATTTCCTTATTGTCTCTGCTATTATGATGGCGGCAGGCATCTTTGGGTTCTTGACACGTCGGAGCACGCTGGCTATTCTTTTGAGCATCGAGCTGATGCTGAATGCCACGGACTTGAACTTCGCCGTGTTCAATCGCCTCCTCTTCCCCGATGGCAACGAAGGATTTTTCTTCGCACTCTTCTCCATCGCTATTTCAGCGGCTGAAAGTGCGATTGCCATCGCTATTATGATAAACATCTACCGCCATATCAAAGATATTTCGGTGGAGAAGTTGCAACAAATGAAGTGGTAGGCGGTGCGCTTCCCGCTATCTAACACAACAGATCAATGGATTATCAATATACCCTTTGGATTATATTCCTGCCCTTGCTCTCTTTCTTGATTCTCGGACTGGGGGAACGTTGGCTAAGCCATAAGGCTGCAGGATTGATTGGTACTACTTCGTTAAGCGTAACTGCGCTACTTTCGGCTTATACAGCCGTGACTTATTTCACCGCCGACCGTGTGGACGGCGTTTACCAAACGTTTGTACCTTACAATTTCAACTGGCTACCATTCCACGACATGGGTTTGCATTTCGACATGGGTATCATGCTCGATCCCATTTCAGTGATGATGTTGGTGATTATCACCTCTGTTTCGCTGATGGTGCATATCTACTCGTTCGGCTATATGCACGGCGAACGTGGCTTCCAACGCTTCTACGCTTTCCTCTCCCTATTTACCATGTCGATGCTCGGCTTGGTTGTGGCAACGAACCTGTTCCAAATGTACATGTTCTGGGAACTTGTGGGCGTTTGCTCCTACCTCTTGATCGGCTTCTATTATACGGAGAAAGCAGCTGTTGCGGCATCTAAGAAAGCGTTCATCGTGACCCGCTTTGCCGACTTGGCTTTCCTGATTGGTATCCTCGTTTTTGGCTATTACACCCAGTCGTTCGCTTTCGACTTCTCGCAGAGTGCGGTTTATCTCAATGGTGCGACGGAAGCTGTAGCAGGCGACTATTCTAAAGCCATTGCGGGTGCAGCATTCATTCTCCCCACAGCCCTGTTCCTCATGTTCATTGGCGGTGCGGGCAAGAGTGCGATGTTTCCCCTCCATATATGGTTGCCCGATGCAATGGAAGGTCCCACGCCTGTTTCAGCCCTTATCCACGCCGCAACGATGGTCGTGGCAGGCGTTATCCAAGTGGCTCGCCTTTTCCCCTTGTGGGTAGAGTATGCGCCCGAAACCCTGCACATTGTGGCTTGGATTGGCGCAGCCACAGCTTTCTATGCCGCTGCCGTGGCTTGCGTGCAGAGCGACATTAAGCGCGTGTTGGCTTTCTCGACCATTTCGCAGATAGCCTTTATGATTGTAGCCCTTGGAGTTTGTATGCCAGGACACGAGCATGGCGTCATCGACAACCATGACAGCCTCGGCTACATGGCATCGCTCTTCCACCTCTTTACGCATGCCATGTTCAAAGCCACCCTCTTCTTGGGCGCAGGTTGCATCATTCATGCCGTTCACAGCAATGAGATGAGCCACATGGGCGGTTTGCGGAAATACATGCCTATCACGCACATCACCTTCCTCATAGCTACACTTGCCATTGCAGGCATACCTCCTTTCAGCGGGTTCTTCTCTAAGGACGAAATCCTCGCAGCTGCTTTTCACTACTCGCCCATCATGGGCTGGATTATGACGGGCATCGCAGCCATGACAGCCTTCTATATGTTCCGTGTCTACTACGGCATTTTCTGGGGCAAGGAGAACGAGCACTACAAAGAGCACAAGCCACACGAGCAACCCCTCGTGATGACCCTGCCTCTGATTTTCCTCACCATCTTTACCCTCGTTGGCGGTTGGGCAATCCCTGGCAGTTTCGGTTCGCTCATCAGCGCAACGGGCGAAGCCTACCACATCCACCTCGATCCGCAGATAGCCATCACTTCTGTGGTCATTGCTGTGTGTGCCATTGGTTTGGCAACTTGGATGTATGCCCGCCCCACTCAGCCCGTGGCAGATCGTTTGCAGAAGAACTTTTCTGCCCTCCACACTTGGGCTTATCACCGCTTCTACATCGATGAGGTGTACCAATTTGTAACGCACCGCATCATTTTTGCCTACGTGTCCCGCCCCATCGCCTGGTTCGATCGCCATTGCGTGGACGGCTTCTTCGATTTCCTCGCTTGGGGGGCGAACCGTTTAGGCTACAGCATCCGTGGTTTCCAAAGCGGCAGTGTACAACGCTACGCCTTCGTGTTCTTCCTCGGCACATTGGTATTGCTCATTCTTATGATTCTCTAACAACGAGCCCTTCCTCCCGTCGCCTCAGGGCGTG
>JBHAFO010000274.1:0-2617 GCA_041856145.1 Alloprevotella sp. | reverse complement strand
TTGAAAGGAACAGGCGTGCCTTTGATTGCTGACGGTGGATTGCGCTACTCTGGCGATATTGTAAAGGCTATTGCCGCTGGTGGCAACTGCGTGATGATCGGTTCGCTCGTCGCAGGAACAGAAGAGTCGCCAGGTGAAACGATTATTTTCAACGGTCGTAAATTCAAAACTTATCGCGGTATGGGTTCGCTCGAAGCGATGGAGAATGGCTCTAAAGACCGCTATTTCCAAGGCGGTGTGGCAGACCAAAAGAAGTTGGTGCCAGAAGGTATTGCAGGTCGTGTGCCTTACAAAGGTAGCGTTCAAGAAGTGATTTATCAACTTGTTGGCGGATTACGCTCAGGAATGGGCTACTGCGGAGCACAGACTATAGCAGACTTGCACCAAGCCAAATTTACTCGCATCACCAATGCAGGTATGTTTGAAAGTCATCCTCATGATATTACAATTACCAGTGAAGCACCAAACTACAGCCGTCCAAACAGCTAATGGTGCAAATTAAATAAACTCCTTACGACAATACTCCACCCTTCAAGGCTTTGTGGAGTATTGTCTATTTTGCTCAAATGCAGATGATACGCAAATTATTATTCCTTCCCCTCTTTTCGCTCAGTGCTTATGCGCAGTCAGTAGACCCTGCAGTAATGGTCATCAATGGACAACCCATTACTCGTTCGGCTTTTGAATATGCTTTCAACAAGAACCGCTCACAAGAACCAGCCACTCAACAAGAGATTGAGGAATATGCCCAGCGATTTATTGATTATAAGCTCAAGGTCTTAGCAGCCCGTGAGGCGCGTTTAGACACGCTTTCCTCTTTTAAGCAAGAGTTTCAAAGCTATCGCGACCAACTTCTCAGCCATGAGATGGTGGATCAAGCCTTTATTGACAGTGTTGCCATCTCTCTCTACGAACGAATGGTCAAGCAAGTAGGCGAAAAAGGTCTATACAAGGCAAGTCACATTCTCCTTGCAGTTCCTCAACAAGCGCCAGAGGCAGAGGCTAAGCGTATTTTCCTCAAAGCAGACTCTATATCCCAAGCGCTCAAAAGCGGAGCAGATTTCGCCACATTGGCAAAAGAATTTTCACAAGATTCAGGTTCTGCCAATCAAGGAGGCGAATTGCCTTGGTTTGGTCCAGGGGAAACACTTCCAGAATTTGAGAATGTCGTTTATTCTCTAAAATCAGGAGAAACTTCTGCTCCGTTCCTAAGCCCAGCAGGTTACCACATCGTTCGCCTTTTAGAGCGCAAGCCTTTGGAAAGTTATGAGACATTGAAGCCTCAAATTATGGCTTCTCTCCAAAGACAGAACATTGAAGAATATTCTGCCAGTCAACGTATCAAGCGCATTGTTGCCGCTTCTAATGGCAGACTCACTCGTGAGCAGGTTTTGGACAGTGTGTATCAAGCCAACTTGCACAAACCAGAAATTACTTTCCTCATTCAAGAATATGAAGATGGTCTTCTCCTCTATGAGATGAGCAACAGAAATGTTTGGCAAAAGGCTGGATCAGATACTAAAGCCCTTGAAGCTACGTTTCAAAAGAACAAGAGCAAGTACACTTGGGCTACTCCCCATTTCAAAGGCTATGTCTATATGACAAAGAATAAGTCCTTGGAGAAGTCAGCAAAGCGTTTTATCAAAGAGCAGACTTCCAAGGAGAACTGGCGACAATTACTCAAATCGCAATTCAACAAAGATTCTGTACAGGTTGCTATTGTAGGACCACTCCTCGTAAAGGCTGGAGAGAACACCTACGTTGATAAGTATGTTTTCAATAAGTCCACCGTTCTCCCCGCATCGGCATTCCCCTACTCTGGTGTTGTTGGCAAAAAGCTTTCACAACCAAAGAGTTTTGAAGATGTGCGTGAACGAGTTGTCGCAGACTATCAACAGAAACTTGAGAACGACTGGGTGCAGGCACTTCGTAGCAAATACACATATACAATAGACACCAGCGTCCTTCGCACGGTCAATCAACATTGAACCAATAAGCCGGCTGGTACTTCCTGCAACAGCATTTTCTATGCAGTTGCTTTTAACAAGTAAGAAATCAATATGAAGAAGATACTTTTGGCATTATCTCTCCTTGTGTCTACGATAACTGTGGCACAACGCTCCACGATTGATAAAGTGATCTGGGTGGTTGGTAATGAGCCTATCCTCCTCTCCGACGTGGAGGAGATGCGCATCAGTTCTGAACTGCAAGGAATGGCTGTACCCAATGCTCGTTGTGTGATTCCCGAGCAAATAGCCATTCAAAAACTCTATCAACACCAGGCTGAACTGGACAGTGTTGAGGTGAGTGAGAGTAATGTCAATGCAGAAGTTGAGAGTCGCATCCAAGGTTATATCCAAACTTTCGGCTCAAAGGAAAACGTTGAACGTATGGCGCACAAAACGATTGCTCAACTCCGTGAAGACCTCCGCAATCGCATTCGTGAGCAGATGCTTGTGCAGGGGGCGCAGCAGAAACTCACTTCCAGCGTGAAGGTGACGCCTGCCGAGGTGAGAGAATACTTTAAGAATGTGCCAGAAGATAGTCTTCCTTTGATTCCTACACAGGTTGAAGTGCAAATTATCACGAGCAAGCCAATTGTTTCCCGAGATGAAAT
>JBHAFO010000273.1:0-2573 GCA_041856145.1 Alloprevotella sp. | reverse complement strand
ATGGTGCACTTCAACGACATCGACTCGTTCTATCCAACGGCACTCTGCCTGATGGTATCATTCTCTGCCGCCCTTTACGGCATCATGCAAGGCGCAGTGCCACACACTTGGGTGGAATTCTATTTCCACCCGACACTCAACCCCTTTGCACAGCACCTGCCCATGGTGTTACGCCTATTCTTGCTCTCGTTTTGGGGCGTACTTATTTTGGGCGTTGCCACCTTGGAGGAATTTTACCGACGCCCCGAGATGCGACACCGTGCAACCTATTTGGGCGCATTGATGGGCATCTGCGCCATTCTCTATGTCACTTTCACCTTGTCGATGCGCCTCTACGTGGGCTATCCCCTATTGATTGCTTATTGGGTCTTCGCTTGGCAACGCTACAAACAGCACCGCAGTGAACACCTGCGCTGTGGCAATTGTGGCAAACCGCTTGCAAAATTGGGCAGATGCCCACACTGCGAAGCCATCAACGAATAGAATTTCTTTCAGCTCCGCCCGATGCAAATTCTCCGTCTGCTTCAACTCGCCTATCGCCTGCTCTTTCCGCCCTGTTGTTGCGTCTGTGGCGAACGTTTACAGGAGGGTGAGCCTTGTGTTTGCACCCCTTGTTTTATGGCATTGCCCGTGACGGATATGCGGGGAGAACGGGGCAATGTTTTGGAACGTTTGTTCTGGGGACGCCTACCGATTGTACGTGCCACAGCCTATATGCGTTATCAGCGTAAAAGCCCTCTGCGTCGTCCCATCTTCGCTTTCAAATACTTCGACCGCCCCGAGGTGGCAGTTTTCTTTGGGAGCGTGATGGCACATGATGTGGAGGACGATTTTTTTGAAGGCATAGATGCCATTATTCCCATACCTTTGTCTAAAACGCGCCTGCGCCAACGGGGTTACAACCAAAGCGAGAAACTCGCTGAAGGCATTGCTCAAGTGGTAAATCTCCCCGTATGGAGCGATTGCGTGAGCCGACTCACGAACACGAAGTCACAGACCACGATGACCCATTTCACCCGCACGTTGAACGTGGCAGAGGCATTTGAAGTTACATGCCCTGAGAAATTGCGAGGAAAGCACCTACTTCTTGTCGATGATGTCTTTACCACTGGCTCCACGCTCTATGCCTGCGCCAAACAACTCGCGAGGATCGAAGGCGTGCGCATCAGTTTTATGACGCTGGCAGTCGCTCATCGTTTCCGCTTACACCATGCCCTCAAACGACAGCAAGCATTCAACGCATAATCGTCCATAGTTTTGCAAAGAACACGTCCTTATCTCATTATAAATATGTACCTTTGCAAACAGATACAACCCACTGCAAACAGTTTTTCTATCTATGATTTCCTTTTTCAAAACCCCTTCTGGGAGCGTCATCGCCGTAGAAACAAATCACTCCTTTACACAGGAAGAGTGTCAAGCCCTTTGCTGGCTTTTCGGAGAGGCAACCCTGCTTGCTGGCACAACAGTGTCTGGCTGGTTTGTAGGCCCTCGCCGTGAAATGACAACCCCTTGGAGCACAAATGCCGTAGAGATCACACAAAATATGAATCTCTGCGGCATTTCTCGTATTGAAGAGTTTTTCCCCGCCAAAGGCGAGGACACGGCACACGACCCGATGTTGCAACGCCTTTACTGCGGTCTTGACCAAGACATTTTCCGTATCGACATCGCACCAGCGCCCATCCAGTTTATCGACGACATCGAGTCGTATAACGAGCAAGAGGGCTTGGCACTTTCTGTTGAGGAAATCGCCTATCTGCGAGGGGTGGAAAAGGAACTGGGACGCCAGCTGACCGACTCGGAGCTTTTCGGCTTCGCCCAAATCAACTCGGAGCATTGTCGCCACAAGATATTCGGTGGCACGTTCATTATTGACGGAGAAGAGATGCCCTCCTCTCTTTTTGCGATGATCAAGAAGACGACAAACGAGCACCCTAATCGTATTCTTTCTGCCTATAAGGACAATGTCGCCTTTGCCTGCGGGCCGGAGGTAGAGCAGTTCGCCCCAGCGACACACGCAACCAGCGATTTTTTCGTTATTCGCAACATCGAAAGCGTAATATCTATCAAAGCCGAAACGCACAACTTCCCAACAACAGTAGAGCCTTTCAACGGAGCTGCAACAGGCACGGGCGGTGAAATTCGCGACCGTATGGGTGGAGGTACAGGCTCTTGGCCAATCGCTGGCACGGCTGTTTATATGACTTCCTACCCTCGCCTCGAAGGCGGTCGCCCATGGGAGCAACAAATGCCTGCCCGCCCTTGGCTTTACCAAACGCCTGAACAGATCCTCATCAAGGCTTCCAACGGTGCGAGCGACTTTGGTAACAAGTTTGGACAGCCTCTCATCTGCGGTTCGGTGCTGACTTTTGAACACACCGAGGGGGCTGAGCGCTACGGCTACGACAAGGTGATTATGCTCGCAGGCGGCGTGGGCTACGGTCCTAAGCGTGATGCGCTCAAAGGAACGCCCGAAAAGGGAAACAAGGTTGTTGTTGTGGGTGGAGACAACTATAGAATTGGACTTGGAGGCGGTTCTGTAAGTTCGGTAAACACTGGTCGCTATTCTT
>JBHAFO010000272.1:0-5932 GCA_041856145.1 Alloprevotella sp. | reverse complement strand
GGTTTCGCTCCTGCTCTCGATGGCATCGAGGACGCTTTGGACTGCATCATGAAGTCAATCGAAATCGCTGGCTACAAGCCCGGTTCTGACGTGACTATCGCTATGGACTGCGCCTCTTCTGAATTCTGCTTCAAGGAGAACGGCACTTGCTACTACGACTACAACAAGCTCAAGGACGGCACTATCAAAGATCCTAACGGCAAGCGTCTCACTCAGGACGAGCAAGTGGACTTCCTCGAACAGCTCATCACCAAGTATCCTATTGATTCTATCGAGGACGGTATGTGCGAGAGCGACTGGGAGGGCTGGAAGAAGCTCACTGAGCGCATCGGCGACCGCTGTCAGCTCGTTGGCGACGACTTGTTCGTAACAAACGTGGACTACCTCCAACGTGGTATCAACGAAGGTTGCGCCAACTCTATCCTCATCAAGGTGAACCAAATCGGTTCTTTGACTGAAACGCTCGACGCCATCGAAATGGCTCACCGCGCTGGCTACACTTCAGTAACTTCTCACCGCTCTGGCGAAACTGAGGACGCTACTATCGCTGACATCGCAGTGGCTACAAACTCTGGTCAGATCAAGACTGGTTCTATGAGCCGTACTGACCGCATGGCGAAGTACAACCAACTTCTCCGCATCGAGGAGGAACTTGGCGCTCTCGCGGTTTATGGTCGCGAGCCTAAGAGCCGCCGCAAGTAATCCTTGCTACAGCTATTAAATGACTAACTGCCTCTCCTCTGCATTCTCCGCGAATGCAGAGGAGAGCTTTTATTGTAGACATTTCAGCAAGGGGCGGCGTTAAGAGAAAAAATACTGCACAGGAAAGGGGCTATATGTGTTTTTTTTACGATATTTGCAGTATAAGTAACTATCAAATCCGAACTGTCGATGAAATTTACGGCACAACAAATCGCCGACTTCCTCCAGGGGAGCGTTGAGGGCGACCCTCAAGCCACGGTCAGTACCTTTGCAAAAATCGAAGAAGGACAACCTGGAGCGCTCTCTTTCTTAGCAAACGCACAATATACACCATATATCTACGACACGGCTTCGAGCGTTGTGTTGGTCAATGAAGACTTCAAGGCTGAACGCCCTGTAAAAGCCACTCTGATACGTGTGGCAAATGCTTACGAGTCAGTGGCACGCCTGCTCCAAATGTACGAGCAGAGCAAACCCAAACCCTCGGGCATCAGTCCGTTAGCATCTGTGGCTGAATCGGCTACAGTGGGCGAGGGCTGTTATATCGGTCCTTTTGCCGTGATTGGCGAGGGCGTGACGCTGGGCAAGGGCGTACAGGTGCATCCTCATGTAGTGATTGGCGACGGTGTGACAGTGGGCGACGATTGTTTGTTCTTTCCCCATGTGTCTATTTACCACGGCTGTCGCATCGGCAATCGGGTGACCTTGCACTCGGGCACTGTGATTGGTGCTGACGGATTCGGATTTGCGCCCACAGCTGAGGGCTACGACAAAATTCCACAAATCGGCATCGTGATTTTGGAAGACGATGTTGAAATCGGCGCAAATGCTTGCGTGGACCGCTCCACAATGGGCGCAACGGTGGTGCACCGTGGTGCGAAGTTGGACAACCTCGTCCAGGTGGCACACAACTGCGAAGTGGGGGCACACACTGTGATGTCTGCACAAGTGGGCGTGGCTGGTTCCACAAAGATTGGCGAATGGTGTATGTTTGGCGGACAAGTGGGCATCGCTGGTCACATCTCCGTGGCTGACGGCACGCAAGTGGGGGCGCAAGCTGGCATCGCTGGTTCTGTGAAGAAGCCCAAAACTGCCCTCCACGGCTCACCAGCCATCGACTACAGCCGCTTCATGCGCGCCTCCATCGCTTACAAACAGCTCCCAGAAATGCTCCGCGAATTACAGGAGTTGAAGAAAGAAGTGGAGCGACTAAAACAAGGCTGAGCCTTGACCCAGTTAGACTGGCGCATTGGTGCTGGACAAAGAGCGATGACCTCGATGTAGAAGTCGTACAGCCTTTCTCTCTTCATCGAAAGCAGGAAGGCTGGCAATGATCAGCAAGTAGAATATACACGCGTTTTACATAAAACAATCTCTCAAAAACTCCCCAACAAATTTCCCCTTTAAGGGCGAGAATGGGGGGCTTTTAATTATATCTTCCTATGCACAAGCAAACGACGCTCAAGGGCAGTTTCACCCTCTTCGGAAAAGGGCTTCACACGGGCTTACCGCTCACTGTGACTTTTAATCCTGCCCCCGAAAATCACGGCTATAAGATCCAACGTATCGACTTGGACGATGCGCCCATCATTGACGCCATCGCAGAGAATGTGGTAGACACTTCTCGTGGCACAGTCTTGGCTAAAGGCGATGCACGTGTGAGCACCATCGAACACGGAATGGCAGCACTTTATGCGCTGGGCATTGACAACTGTCTGATTCAAGTGACGGGACCAGAATTCCCCATCTTGGACGGCTCATCAAAGTTCTATGTCGAGAAAATCGAGGAGGTGGGCATCGAGGAACAGAACGCTCCTAAGAATTATTACGTTATCAAGAAAAAAATCGAGGTGCGTGACGATGCCACAGGCTCAGTCATCACGATTCTCCCCGACGAGGAGTTCTCGGTGACGTCGATGATCTCCTTCAATTCCAAGTTCATCAACTCACAGTTTGCCACGCTCTCACACATGAGCGACTTCACAAAGGAGATTTCGCGGGCGCGCACCTTCGTCTTCGTGCGTGAGATCTTGCCTTTGCTTGGTGCAGGTCTTATCAAAGGAGGCGACCTGAACAATGCCATCGTGATCTATGAGAAAGAAGTGTCGCAACCTGAGCTTGACAGCTTGGCAGACCAACTTGGCGTGCCACGCATGGATGCCACAAAATTGGGTTACCTGACCGACCTCGTTTGGCAGAACGAACCCGCCCGTCACAAACTACTCGACATCATAGGCGACGTGGCACTCATCGGACGCCCCATCAAGGGACGGATCATTGCCACACGCCCAGGGCACACGATTAACAATAAGTTTGCCCGCCAAATCCGTAAGGAAATTCGCCGATACAGCGTACAAGCACCTTCTTACGACCCAATGAAAGCGCCCCTCTTGGACGTTAATCAAATCCGCAACCTCCTCCCGCACCGCTATCCCTTCCAGTTGGTGGACAAGGTGATAGAGATCGGTGCGAATTACATCGTGGGTATTAAGAACGTGACCAGCAACGAGCCTTTCTTCCAAGGGCACTTCCCCACAGAACCCGTAATGCCCGGCGTTTTGCAGATTGAAGCCATGGCGCAGGCAGGCGGTTTGTTGGTGCTCAACACACTGGAAAACGCATCAGAATATAGCACCTACTTCCTTGCCATCAAGGATTCAAAATTCCGCCAAAAGGTGGTGCCAGGAGATACACTCATTTTCCGTGTCGAACTCATGGCTCCTATCCGTCACGGCATCTCCTCAATGAAAGGCATCGCCTTTGTCGGCGAAACGCCTGTGATGGAATGTACTTTCACAGCACAGATTGTGCATAACCCCTAAGCACTTAATATAATAAGGACACCTATGATAAGTCCGCTCTCTTTTGTAGACCCCACGGCCAAGATTGGTAACAACGTTGAGATTGGCCCTTTTTGTTTCATCGACAAAGGCGTTGAGATTGGCGACGACTGCGTGCTGATGAATAGTGTGACCATTCTCGAAGGCAGTCGCATCGGGCGAGGCAATCGCTTCTTCCCCGGCGCTGTTATCGGTGCTGTGCCACAGGATTTGAAGTTCCGTGGCGAAGAAACAACAGCCGAGATTGGCAATGGCAACACCTTCCGTGAGAACACAACGATGAATCGTGGCACGGCAGCCAAAGGGCGCACCGTGGTGGGCGACAACAACCTCTTCATGGAGGGCATGCACATTGGTCACGATGTGTTCATCGGCAGTCGTTGCATCATTGGTAACTCCACCAAGCTCGCTGGCGAAGTGGTCATCGACGACAATGCTATTCTCTCTGCCAATGTGCTGGTGCACCAGTTCTGCCGGATTGGTAGTCTTTGCATCATCAGCGGAGGATCACGCACAGGGCAAGATATTCCGCCCTTTGTCACAGCGGCACGCGAGCCTATTGCTTACTGCGGACTGAACCTCGTGGGACTCCGCCGGGCAGGCTTTGAGCGTGAGAAGATCGACCAGATACACGACACCTACCGCATTCTCTATAACTTCGAACTCCTTTTCGAAGAACGCTTGGCGAAAGTGGAAGCCGAAATCCCACCCTCCAAGGAACGCGACTATATCCTTGAGTTCTTCCGCAGCTCCTCACGAGGGGTTATCAAGTAAGAAAATAAAACACCACGCTTACCCCCTACTTCCGAGGCTTCTCCCCCGAGGAGAAGCGGGAGGAGGGCTTTATATATATAATATGGTATTCGTTATCAAATTCGTTTGCGAAGAAGTCGAGGGCTTCGTCCGTGAAATCACCATCGACAGCGAGGCCACCTTCTTCGACCTCCACAAAATGATATTGGCATCCTGTGGCTATAGCGAGGGACAGATGAACTCTTTCTTCGTTTGCGACAGCGATTGGGAGCGTCAGCAGGAAATCACCCTCGAGGATATGAGTCTTGATCCCTCTCAGGATAGTTTTGTGATGGACGAGACGCCTCTCTCGGAGTTCCTCGACGAGAAAGGGCAGAAGTTGGAATACATTTTCGACACCTTTGCAGGTCGCTCGTTCTTCCTCCAGGTGAAAGAGGTGCGCCGTGGCGAGAGCTTGGCAATAGCCCAAGTGACCCGCTCTGTGGGCGACGCTCCCGAAGAAATCCACATCGAGATAGACGAGCCTACGCCTGCCAAGCGCACAAAGAAAGGTGCTGACGCGGCAGAGGACGACTACGGTTTCGACGACTTCTCAAGCTACTCCTCCTTCAACGAAGAAGACCTCGACCTTGAGAGTTTTGAAATCAGCGACGGCGAATACTAAGTCCTCTCCGCCCCATGCTTAGTTCTCTCCTCTCGCTTATAGCAGGCTTTTTCAAAAGTTTCTCCTCAGCGCATCAGTCTCAAACCTCAAGGTATCAACCCAAAGAGAACGATGTTCCCTTTGAGGAGAATTTCATAGTCGAAGAGATGCTCGCCGAAGAAAATGATGCCTATATTCCATTCTACGCTGACACTGACGACTACGACGATTATGAGGCTGAGAGTGATAACGCTGAAGTTGTTGAGTGCTATGAACAAGACTGCGATGAGGCGCACGAAATAGACGACACGGACGACGCATATTATTATTGAAGGACTTCCTAACAAACCTTCTTGTGTCTGCCGATTGCGAGCTGACATGGCTAAGCCAATGGCAGAAAGTCGGGAGTAGCCAATCCTTTCTTTTCCCTTCCACAGCCCGTTAGGTCTTTCCCCTTGTGGGGGCAGACGGATGGGGCTTCTCTTTATTTATATACGCTACATGCCTATGCGTATTCTGATGGTCAATACTTCGGAGCGAACGGGGGGCGCAGCCATCGCCGCCAATCGCTTGATGAAAGCCCTACGCCTTTCGGGCGAAGAGGCGAAGATGTTAGTGCGAGACAAGACGACCGCAAACTCCGATGTCATCGCCCTCCCACGCTCGCCATTGCTGAAAGCCAAATTTGTGCTGGAGCGTGGCGAGATTTTTGCAGAAAATGGGTTCAGACGCCACCGCCTCTTTGAAGTGGACCACGCCTCACACGGCACAGACATTACCCGTCTGCAAGCGTTCAAGGAAGCCGACGTGGTGCACCTACATTGGGTCAATCAAGGCATGCTCGCTCTGAGCGACATCCGTCAAATCCTCCGCTCGGGCAAACCCCTCGTCTGGACGATGCACGATATGTGGCCATTCACAGGCATTTGCCACTATGCACATAGCTGTGAGCGGTGGCAGGACAGCTGCGGGCATTGTCCCGTACTTTACGATG
>JBHAFO010000271.1:0-3633 GCA_041856145.1 Alloprevotella sp. | reverse complement strand
TCTCCTTATTCTTTTGTGGAACCATAGCCGGGGCTCAAGGCGTGATCATGAGGCAGGAGAAGATTTCGCTTCCTACCTATGAACTGGGGGCACCTGAGAAAGTTCCAATCTTTTTCACAGGACGCGTCTATCAGGGTGCAGAGGGATATATCTATCCCTATCCTCTATACGATGTGCTCACCGACAATAAAGTATCTAAGAAATATGATATTATACGTCTCAAAAACGAATATGTCAATATCGGTATACTCCCTGAGATTGGCGGTCGCATCCTTCAAGCTACCGATGAAACAAATGGATACCACTTCTTCTATACACAAACCGGTATCAAGCCTGTCCTCATCGGTATGTTGGGTGCATGGCTCTCAGGAGGCGTGGAATGGAACATACCTGACCACCATCGTGCCTCAAGCTATATGCCCGTGGACTGGAGAATGGAGGAAAATAGCGACGGAAGCAAAACAGTTTGGGTAGGCGAGACAGAGCTGCGCCATAGACTGCGTTGGTCGGTTGGTATCACGATTTATCCAGGCCGCTCACTGGTAGAGGCACGGGTAAGAGTCATTAATCCAACGCCCATGATACAGTCGATGCTCTATTGGGCTAACGTCTCCGTGCATTGCAATGATGACTATCAAGTTATTTTCCCACCCGACGTTCAATTTGGTGCTGATCATCATAAAGTATATTTCACCAAGTGGCCAATAGGGCCTCGTGGGCACAGCACTGGTGGGGATACGGATCTTTCGTGGTGGAAAAATTTCACTCTTGACAGTCGTTCTATTTTTGCATGGGGAAGCAAAATGAATTTTCTCGCTGGGTACGACTATGGCAAGGATGCAGGAACTGTACACGTAGCTAACCGTTTTCAAGTGCCCGGCAAAAAGTTCTTCTTGTGGGGTAACACTCCCAATGGACGTATGTGGAACAAAATTCTTTCTGACAACGACGGTGATTACCTTGAGCTAATGGTCGGAGCATATAGTGACAATCAGCCAGACTACAGTTGGATCAATCCCGGAGAGATTCGGGAATTCCGTCAAATTTGGTTTCCCATCAAGGGTATCCAAGGGTGTAAGAACGCGACTATGGAAGGCGCGGTTAATTTCCATTCTTTAGGCAATGGTGAGTATCTTGTGGGTTATAATGTAACCAAGGTGCGGCCAGGGGCACACGTTGTAGTGAAATACAAGGATAAAACACTCCTCGACAAGAAAATTGATCTCTCGCCAACTAACTTTTTCTTAGAGAAAGTAAACGTGCCGGAAGATTGTGATTCCACTCTTCTTCACACAGCCCTATACGATAATACCGGAAAAGAGCTCCTGGCCTATACGCCTGTTAAGATAACGCCGGAAGACATGCCAAAGGTCATAGATGGAACCAAAGCCATAAAAGGCTATCGGACCAATGAAGAGCTTTATCTGGCAGGACTTCGTGTTGACCAGTTTAATAATGCCAGGCTCAAGTACATGGATTTCTACGAAGAAGCTTTACGCCGTGATTCGCTTGACGCCCGTGTCAATATAGAGGTAGGCAAACACTACATACGTCAGGGTGAATGGCTCAAGGCCGAAGGCCACTTGCTAAGAGCCCAGCACCGTTTGGCCCATGACTATACCAGAGTAAAGAATACTGAAGGGCAGTATTATCTCGGTTACTTATACCGTCTGATGAACCGTGACGTGGAAAGTGAAGAGAATCTTTGGGCATGCACTTATACCCCAGACTACAAACATGAGGCCTTTTATCAATTAGCTCTTCTGGCTGCAAACAAAACAGACTTCAATAGCGCACTCAGCCTCATTAACCAAAGCCTCATTGTTGGAGCTCACGACACACAAGCTCTCGCACTTAAGGCTTACATACAAAGAAAACTTGGACAGAAAGACCAGGCAGCAGCTACACTCCTACGAATAAAGCAGATAGACCCGCTCGACTTTTTCAGCGAGGCAGAAAACAGTTTCCTCAAACATGGCGACGCATCCTTCTTCTCTGATACACGTGGGAACCGTAGTAAAGGTATCATTGCGGTTCAAGAATTGCTTGAGATAGTTTCAAACTACCTCACCTTCGGCGATAATGCAGATGCTTTGAAACTCATTGACGCTGCCATATCCAGTGGAAAACCTTATGCAGATTATCCATTGGTACGTCTTTACCGCGCTTACTGCTTGTTGACCGTTGATTCAATGAAGGCGGCTGCTGAAATCAAGAAAGCTGATGCTCTTTCACCTGACAACAATTATCCTCTGCGTATAGAGGAACTTGGCATGTTTGAACGACTGATAGATTTTCAACCTGACAATGCCTATCTCCATTACTATTATGGCAACTTACTCTGGTATCTCGGACAGCAAGAAAAAGGTCTTAGGGAGTGGCATGTTGCCGCTGCAGCTGCACCGAAGTTTGCCTTAGCTAATCGCAACGTAGGTTTTGCAGAAGGGCAATTAGGAAACCTGCAAGTAGCTATAAAATATTATGACAAGGCCATAGCCGCCGACCCAAATGACGCACTATTCCTTACCGAATCTGACAGAGTATGCGAGAAGGCTGGTATGGCATCCAAGACGAGGATGCTCCGGCTTGAGAAGCACTATAAGACAGTCATGCAACATGACGATGCAGTGATGCGCTTGCTCTCTCTTTACAATGAAAATGGGTACTACGACAAAGCAATTGCTCTGATGAGTAAGCGTCACTTTCATCTTTGGGAAGGTGGAGGGGAAATTCACAATATCTATGTTGACGCACATATGCTCAACGCTATAAAAATGCTTGATAGCAAGAAGTACGCCACAGCCATCAATGAACTCGATGAAGCTTTGCTCTACCCTCCTAATCTTGAAGTGGCTCCTTCTGTGGAGGGAGGCTGTGAGGCTAAGGCCTGTTACTTGCAAGGATTAGCATATGAAAAGCTTGGACAGACAGAAAAAGCTCAGGAAGCTTTCAAGAAAGCTGCTGCCGGAAACGACCGTGGGCTGAATGACCTGAAATACTATAAAGTAAAAGCACTACGCAGACTTGGTAAGCAGGCTGAGGCATCTGATCTTGTGGAACAAATGGTTAAGTTCCTACAGGACACAGAGAAAAGCATTGTGGACAACTATGCAAAGTTTGGAGTATCTGATAAAAACGAACAGATGAGTAATTTGAGTTATTATGCTGGGCTCATAGCAGATCTTCAGGGTAATAGTCACAAGTCCAAAATGAATTTTGCAAAAGCTCTGAAATTGAATCCCGATAATATTTGGGCTGCTTACATGAATAGGACACTGGCAAATAAGGATTGACAGCTAATTGTCTTATTAGTGTTCTTTATTATCTACAACACTTCAGCTGGCTTCTTGTCTCGTACTATTTCTTTACTCTACTTTCGCAAGTTGTTGCCTTGCTGGGAGCAGGTCTTGTACCTGTTCATACAAGGGAGTTAACTTGCGAAAGTTGCGTGTTTAGAGTATGCCTACAAGTCAACCATATAGTTGAAAGTGATCTTTTGAATAAAAGGAACCTCTATTTGAGACGCTATACACCCGGCATTGCCACCAATTCTTCTATATATTTGAGCATCGTTGCCGTGTTCTATTTCACGTCATCATTGGTTATAGCCTTTTTGTACTTTGAAAAGTATCG
>JBHAFO010000270.1:0-4889 GCA_041856145.1 Alloprevotella sp. | reverse complement strand
TTGCTTGCCAGCATAACTAAAGGCTTGACAAGGAAATCCTCCCGTTATCAAGTCCACCTTCCCTGCATAGTCTTTCAGCGACAATGCTCGCACATCGTTCTCTACTACATTCCAATATTGGCGATTTTGGCGCAGTGTAGCACAAGCATCCCTATCCACTTCGTTGAGCAAGAGGTGCTCAAAACCAGCCTGTTCCAATCCCAGTGCCAAACCGCCTGCGCCTGCGAAAAGTTCAATGCTTGTATAACGTTGTTTCGGACGTACCATCTCCTGCGATGCCCAGTCAGAGAGCATCATTTCTTTAATTTCGGCAACATCTTTCAGATCTTCTATATAGAAAAACTTCTCGCCCTTGCTGTTCACTTTGGGAACATATTTTCCACTTTCTTCCCAGCGTGTCAGCGTAGCTTTTGAAACCCCCATCACATCAGCAAAGTTACTTGCCGAAATGACAGACGTTCCGCCTTTATCAAAATTGCTCAAAGCCTTCATAAGTTTCAAATGCTAACAAAAATAAGTTGCGAAAAAAGTTTTCTTGCCCAAGTTCCTGCATCACGCTGTTCTGTAGTTTGGCAGTGCTGTTCTCAGCTAAAACATCATCAAGTATCTGTGGCAACGCCTTACAAAGGCGCATAAACGCATCGGGTTGCTCAAACACCATTTCATAGAACCTATCAATAGACATACGACGGATGCGATCATGCGCAAATTGTTGTCCATTTAGACTAACAACCCACTTGATATTTTGCGATTTCTTAGCTATTACTTCCACCAAGAAGCATTGTGCTTGGTCGTCTTGCAGAATTTTGTTTTGCATCTTGAGGTAAGTGCGTTGCGAGCTGGCGGAGTTCATTGTGTTGTGCTTATTTTTCAGCTCCACGAAAATATGCCTCTCGTTATTCTCCACATCGAAGCCAGCGACTGGAACGTCCCATCCTTGACCAACATGCTTGAACAAAAACTGATGAAAATAGCCTATCGTATTGTTATTCGACTTATCTATTTGTCGGAGGCACTCTGCATCTAAAATCTCGGACAATGACTTGTCGTACACCTTAGAGTCGAAGGTCAGTTTGATCGGGTCTACAATATTATGGTTAAACTCTGCAAGGTTGATACTACGGCGATATTTCATCACCGTCTCCTTCACGTGTTCAAATATAACTGCATCGGGCAAAAATCCCAACTGATACCGACTTCCCATACGCTTTTATCAAAGTGTTCTTAAAGGACAAATATACAAATAAATTGCCGAACAAGAATACTTGTATAGCTCAACTAACGCTTTTGCGGGGCGCACAATTTGTGCGCCCCGCAAAAGTAAAATCCCAGCTATAGGACTTTTCTCTCTTAGAAGTACAAGCCGAAAGAGAGGGAACTGAACTTAGGTCCGTAGGAGGACTTGAAGGTTTGGCAGGGGCTGTACTTGACGTACATACCAATGCCGTAGACTCTTACTTTAGCCATCAAATCGAGGGTGACGGGCGAGATGTGCACGTCTTTCTGCGTTTCCTTTTGCTTCTGACCTGCCACGAAATAGCGCGTCTTCAAACTGCCGTAAGTGTTGAAATTGACCATCGGTCCAACACTGAACCTGAAACTACGGCTAACACGGCAATGATAGAAGAAAGAGAGGGTCATACTGAACACTTTCAAGCGGGAGAATTTAGGCTCTGAGCCTGTGGGATAATTCACCAACTGCGTGGTGCCTTCTGCATCTTTGAAGAAACGCAAACGATCGGTCATACGGAAATTTTTCCAGTTCAGACCGAAGTCTACAGAAAAGGCATGGGGCGAACGAACAGGCATCATACGATAAGTCAATATCTTATCGAGTGCCAATTCTTTAGAGCCTGCGATGTCGATGTCCAAGCCCTCTGGCGCGCCAAGGGCTGTGACCAAACCTATACGAGGAGAGATGGTCATTTCAATCGTCGAGTTGATGCGTCCCGAAGTGCGCGATCCGAGGCTGAGAGAGGTGAAGTCCAGCGGACGAGACTGCGAGGTGCGTACCGAGGCGTTGCCGTGGGTTTGCAAGGTGTTGCTATAGCGGAAAGATGGATCTGTGCCTTGACCTTTGATGTGAATGGTTTGCAAACTGTCGTTGGTGATCACCACCACTTCGTGGGCTTGCTTCACAACAACGGTGTCCGCTGTTTGTGCTTGCAGAGTGGCTGTGGTAAGGAATGCCGAGCAGAGAGTGGCAAAAAGAGTAAAGTGTTTCATATCGCTGAAAGGTTGAGAAAAGTGTTAGTGTTGCGAAAACATATTTTTCAACTCGCTGAGCGTTGCCGCTCCTTCGAGGTAAACGATGAGTAGGCTATTACCATTGCGCTGATAGCAAAGGTAGCGCTGTCTGCTGGTGGCGGGGAGTTGGCAAAGGGCATACTGCAGTTCGCCGTTCCGCATTTCAATCTCTTTGTCCGTTGCCATTTTGGCATCGCTACGGACGAGCTTTTCGACCTGCTGTCGTTCGCTATCTGTGGCTGTGAAGCGCAGACTTCGGAAGAGGGTGAGCCGATACGTTTTGAGGCGTTCCCCTTTCACAATTGTCTCGACCATCTTTTGCCGTGGCACCACCTGCCCCGCAAAAAGTCGCTCCACGTGCAAGGCTCTTTGTGCCATTGCCACTCCACCGACTCCCAGCAAGAGGAAGAGGGCGAAGAGGGTGCGTAGGAGAAATTGTCGCATAACTTTATTGACTTTATGGGTTTTGGAAAATCTCATTGAGCTGGGCGTCCACATCGGGCGTTGCCGTGGGGCTGAACACCTCTGCCATCGTTTGTTCCATCTCGTTCATCACGAGGGTTTCGTCCGTGATGCGTTGCCCTTGTGAGAACATCACATAATCGGGGGCAGGGGCATTGAAGAAGGGGCGACCGACTAAGAAGACAAAAGCCAAGAAGGCTGCCACTTGCCCTACGATGAGCCAGTTTTCTCTCCGCCGTTGTGTGCCAACGATACGCCGTTGGTGCTTGCGCTTGCCGACGACAAGGAGTCCCATCACGGCTTTGACGGCATCGAAACGCTTGTCTTTCGCCTCGTCCGAAACCAAGAATTGGCGCAAGAGGCGTTCTTCTTCGTCCGTTGTCTCGCCATCGAAATAGCGATCGACGAGGGAGAGCCACAGTCCCTCTCCCGCCCCTCCCTCAGAGGGAGAACTTGGCTGGGAGGAATGGTTTGGAAAAAAACTGATATTACGCATAACTTTATTCCTTATATCTATTATCGCTACTATGCCTCTTAGGAGCTGTAGGAACGCACGGTCTGAGCGTCCGAGAGTGCCTGCCACATGATCGGCAGGCGGTCAAACTTTCATTATTACAACGCTTGCAAATCATTGTGCCTGTCATAATTCTCTCAGTGCCACTGAGGATTCTTCCCCTCAGAGGCGGGGACAGACGGGGAGGCTTGGCTATGTTTGATTTACTCTGCATGCCTCTCCCACGCCTCTCTGATTGCCTTTCTGGCGCGTGAGAGTTGCATACGCACGGCAGCGGGTTGCATTTGTAGCTCTTGTGCGATGGCTTCGCAGGTCAGTCCGTCATATTCCTTTCGGTAAAGAATGGTGCGTTGAAGTTCCGTCAGTTGGCTCTCCACGAGGCGCACCACTTCGTCTGCCCAAGCCCTGCGGTCTGCCGTATCGTCCGTATCTATCACCTCATCACGCATTTCGTCGAGGGCGAAGTTTGGCGTCTGCTGTGTGCGCCGCCAGCGGTCGATGCTGAGGTTACGAATCGTGGTGGTGGTGAGTGCTTCTGCCATTTCGGGCGTGTCGATCGTTTCTTTTCTCTGCCACAGCCTGCAGAAAGCATCTTGCAAAGCATCTTCCACCTCCGCATCGTCGTGAAGGATGCGTCTTGCCAATGCTCTAAAGCGTTGGCGCAGGCGTGTGAAAGTATCTATGAGGATGGCTTCGCTCATGGGAGAAACTGTGGCTTTATATAAGGAATACGCACGAAACGTGAAAGTGTAACAAAGATAAAGATATTTTTTTTCAAACCGAGGGAATGAACAAAGCGCAGAGCGTTTCACAGCCCCTCTCTCCTCCCCTTGCTTTATGCTTTATACATCAAAATTAACACGAGAGGATTTCCCGAAAAACCGCCATACGCCTGCCGTAACTCTGCGAAGGCTTGGAGAATTTCCGCAAAGGCTTGGAGATTTTTCGGGAGGCGTGGGGAGAAAATCCGAATTGTACCTCCTGGAGGTGCAACTTAAGGACAAAAGAGAGGGAAGATGGCTCACGGCGAACCATCTTCCCTTTGTGTCTACTGCAAAGATAACACTTCGGAAGACGAAATGCAAGGGCAGTTGTTGCGAAACCTTAAAGTCGGATGACGACTTTAAGATAATAGTCGGTCAAGGAGCTTGGTTGCTCGCTCCGCGATAGAGGCGAAAAGGCGATTTTCCCAACGGCTGAATAGACGCTCCCGCAATTTGTCGAACAGAATGGCAAGGACAAACACCGAGGCTATCTCCCCAAGGAGAAGGAGGGGGAAGAGGGCGTTTTTTCCCGAAGTGGCAAGGTGGAAAATGTGGGCATCGAGGAGGTAACGCAGCTGATCCAAGAGGTAAACAGCCACGACGCTGGAGGCAATCCAATTTATTACCCGACTTTGGAGCGTCCATGTCTTAGCCCAATGGAAGACGCAGAGTGCCGAAAAGAGAATCAGCGGACTGGCATCGAGGGATAAAACTGTTTTTTGTCCAAAGTGTTTCAAAGTGAGGTTGCCTGCGAAAATAAGCAAGGTGCTGACTACGAAGCCAAGTAAACAACGCTGGGCTGAAGGGTGGACATCGGCGTGCAAACGGAGGTAGCGACCAATGGCGTAGAGATAGAGGAAATAGGCAAAACTCTTGCCTGTTGCCACGGTGATATATGCCCC
>JBHAFO010000269.1:0-3083 GCA_041856145.1 Alloprevotella sp. | reverse complement strand
CTCCAACACTCTCGACTATCGACGCTCTAAAGTCGCTCTTGGCATGGCTCGACCGTCACAATCTGCCCGTGTTGCACGCTGCCACGCAAATTATCATTGCACCGGGTTATAAGTATCACATTGTGGAGGCGATTGTGACCAATTTTCACCAGCCACAGAGCACTCTCCTCTTACTCGTTTCTGCCTTTGTGGGCGAGGATTGGCGCAAAATTTATACCTATGCCCTCGACCACGATTTCCGCTTTTTGAGCTACGGAGATAGTTCGCTGTTAATTCCATATAATATATAGTATGCAGAAAATTAAATTTCTAAGTTCGGACACTTCTTTCTTGAAAGGCTTGCGAGGCTATATGCTTGTGAGCTTGTTGCTCCTGCTTTTGCTCCCTCTGTTTTCTTTTTCTTGCAAAAAGATGTCTGTCATTGCCACTCAGGTGGCGGAGATAGAAGCCGTATTGCCCATTTCGTTAGGTCCTATGGGTAGTGTTACGGCAATAGCCGACGAAGATAGCGTGGTGGCAATGACCATTACGCTTGATAACGATGTGGTGGATATGAAACAGCTCAATGTCAATCGTGAGAGGCTGATTGAAGCCTTTGGACGCCAATTTTATTCGTCCAAAGAGCGTGCATTGTTGGAAGCAATGGTAGAGGAAAATGTCGATTTCCTCGTGCGCTACACTGATACTAAGAACACTGTGACAAAGACCGTGCGACTGAGCGCTGAAGAGATTAAGGCTGTGGCAAAGCGCGACCTCTCTGCCGATGGTGCAGTGTCCATTGCGCGCAGAACATCGTCGCTCTCGCCACGTGGTGCATTGATGGAAAGCATCGTGGAGAGCGACCGCAAGACTTTGCCCACCGAAGTGAACCCCGGATTGACGCTCGTGGCAGTGGACACCACAGCGAGTGGTATTCGTTACACCACCCACGTGGACACGACAAAGGTGAGTGCCACTTTGCTCAAAACCCGACAAACGCAACTTCACGACAATATTCTTTCCACGATCCGCAACTCGAAAGACGCCACTGCCCGACAAACTTATCGTCTCTGCGGAGAATACAAGGTGGCACTGATTTTCGTTTACACCCTGCCCAAGGGAAAGAAAATCACGCAAGTGACCATTTCTCCCGAAGATATTCTCAAGGCAATAAAAAAATAAATAGGATTTAGTCTTTTGATTATAAGAAGATTAGACGCTTATTGCCAAAAGAAATTCCTTGTTTTGCGAAAAAAAATGTGCGAAGGCTGTAACTTTTCCTTCCCTCGCCCGTCTTATAAATAGAAGCACCTAATGAAAGTGATCGATTTCCGCCTCGACCTCTTGCCGCTCAAGGACAAAATTTTCCGAACGGCACTTCGTCTGACCCTCGCGGTCGATGAAGCAGAGGACATCACGCAAGATGTGTTGCTCCGGCTATGGGAGAAGCGAGAAACGCTCACCGCAGTGGAATCGCTCGAAGCCTACGCCACAACGATGGCAAGGCATTTGGCACTGGACCGAATGGCAAAGGCGGAAAACAACAATCGGTCACTCGACGAAACGGACAATGCCACCCCCGATGCCAGCACCCTGCTCCCCGACGAACAGATGGCGCGCACGGAACGCACCGAACTCGTCAAAAACCTGCTCAACACCCTGCCCGAAAAACAGCGAACGGCACTTCTGCTCAGGGATGTAGAAGAAAATTCTTACGCAGAAATAGCCACGCAAATGGGCATCACGGAGGCGGATGTGAAAGTGACCATACACCGCGCACGCACCATCCTCCGCAACCGCATTCTCAAACTTGAAGGAAATGGACTATAAATATATCGAACAACTCTTAGACCGCTACTGGGAAGCGGAGACCACGCTCGAAGAAGAGCGGGTGCTCAAGGCTTTCTTCGCACAAAGCGAAGTGCCAGCACATCTCCTCCCCTTACGCTCGCTCTTTGAGGAACAAAAGACCTTGGCAAACGCCACGCTCTCCGACGATTTCGAGTCCAAGCTCCTCCAAAAGGTAGACGCTATGAATGGTGCAACGGCAACGCCTAAAGCCACCACTGTCAAAGCCTTCCGACCAACTTTGGTGCAACGCCTGCGACCCCTCTACAACGCAGCTGCAACGATCGCATTGTTCCTCCTCGTTGGTGGAGCTGTACAGCATAGCTTCGACGCCACAGAGCCTACTTGGCAAATTGGCACAACCACGCCACAAGGCGCACCAGTTGCCGACGCTGATTCCATTCGTGAGAGTTTGAAAACCCTCCGATATGTCGGTAGCGAAGCCCCAACTGCCACGGCTAAGGACTCTGCCAAAGTCACACAAAAGGCAAAGCCTTTCACCCCTACGGAGTAACAGCTCCGAGTGTAAAACAACAATTTGCTCCCCGCAGACCTTTCCTCGTCAGGGCATAACTCAAACGAATACCTCGCTTAGCTCTGCTTGTCTGACTGAACGGAAAAGCTGCATTAAAACACCCGTCCTTTGCGAAGGACACTCCCGAGTGATTGCACAATCACTGCCCTTCATTAAAACAACCAGCCACAGTGGCTCAATTTCATTTATTGACTTTGCACCACAATCCGGTGGTGCCCGACGACTTCCGCCCCCTGCATCCGGCAGGGGGCTTTTTTATGCTCAGGGAGAGAAGCATGAAAGACGATTGGCATGAAAATTGCGATACGATTTATAGTGCCATCGGCATTCCGTTATGCTTAAAGTCTTTTGGGGATATAACGGCAGTTTTCAACCAATCTTCCTGCAATTAAGATGGCGGAGTTCCTCTCCGTTACCAAGGATAGTTAAAATGTTTAATTTTAAAGGTAAAAGATTTTTATGCCTAATTATTCTGATGAAAGGCTTGACCAGATTTGGGATAAAGGTCAGACTATAAAGGGTAAAAATCCGAATTTGTATAGAAAAGACAAGTACGGGAATACAATGTTCAAACCCTCTTATGGAAAAACAAGCCCAATGGGCTGGAATGTTGACCATTCCAAACCCCAAGCGCTTGGTGGCACTGACCATTTGAACAATTTGCAGCCAATGAATAGTAGGGAAAACTGTTCCAAAGGTAAGCAGTACCCGAAATAATGAT